>CANCGU010000008.1 GCA_947377705.1 Comamonadaceae bacterium | reverse complement strand
CCCCGAAAGAGATGCCGCTTTGCTGCTGCACCCGGTAGATGGTGGACAGCAGCATGCGTGCCGCTTCGGTGCCGTCCCAAATTTCTGGGGGCTGCAGGCAGTTGTCGCAGTTGCCGCAAAAATACTGACGTGCCCCCACGCTCGGCACTGGCGTGTCCTCGCTGCCCCCCGAGGGGGCTGGCCTGCCTTGGGAGCGGCCCTGCGGCAGTCCGGCTGCCCCCACGCTCGGCACTGGCGTGTCCTCGCTGTCCGCCGAGGGGGTGGGGCTGCCTTCACTTTGTGGGTTGTAGGTTTCTCCGAAGTAGCGCAGCAGCCGCACGCGGCGGCAGTCGGTGGCTTCGGCCAGGGCCAGCAGGGCGTCGAGTTTGCCGCGCATGACTTGTTTGAAGTCTTCTCCCGCTGGGCTTTCGTCAATCATGCGACGCTGGTTGACCACATCGTTCAGGCCATAGGCCATCCAGGCGTGGGCGTCTTGGCCATCGCGTCCGGCGCGCCCCGTCTCTTGGTAATAGCCTTCGATGTTTTTGGGCATGTCCAGGTGCGCCACAAAGCGCACGTCGGGCTTGTCGATGCCCATGCCAAACGCGACCGTGGCGACCATCACCAAACCTTCTTCGCGCAAGAAACGGTTTTGATGGCGTTGGCGCACCGCACCGTCCAAGCCCGCGTGGTAGGGCAGCGCGGCAATGCCGGCGTCGCACAAGAGTTTGGCCACCTCTTCCACCCGGCGGCGTGACTGGCAGTAGACGATGCCGCTGTCTTGCCCCCAGGCCCCGCTGTGTTCGCGTTGGATGAAGCGCATCAGCTGCAAGGACGCGTCTTTTTTCTCGACGATGGTGTAGCGGATGTTGGGGCGGTCAAAGCTGCTGACAAACTGTTGCGCGTTTTCGAGCTGCAAGCGCTCCACGATGTCGGCACGCGTCAATGCGTCTGCCGTGGCGGTGAGCGCCATGCGCGGCACACCCGCGTAGCGCTCGTGCAGCACCGTAAGGGCGCGGTATTCGGGGCGAAAGTCGTGGCCCCACTGGCTCACGCAATGTGCTTCATCAATGGCAAACAGACTGAGCTGGCCTTGCGCGTGCAGGGCGTCGAGCTGCGCCAAAAAACGTGGCGTGGTGATGCGCTCGGGCGCTGCATACAACAGCGTGATGTCGCCACGGCGCAGGCGTTGCTCCACCGCGTTGGCTTCTTCACCGCTGAGGCTGGAATTTAAAAATGCGGCTTCAACCCCCGCCTCGTGTAGCGCGCCCACTTGGTCGTGCATGAGCGCGATGAGCGGTGACACCACGACGGTGATGCCGTGCCCCGCACGCTGGCGCGCAATGGCTGGAATTTGGTAACACAACGATTTGCCGCCACCCGTGGGCATGAGCACCAGTGCATCACCGCCGCCGCACACATGGTTGACGATGGCCTCTTGCGGGCCGCGAAAAGCGTTGTAGCCGAAGACCTCGCGCAGGATGTCTTGCGGATTCACCGGTGTGGCGTGGGGAGTTGGGGTCGCAGACGAGGGCATGAGCCCGCTATTGTCCCTGCTTCTTACAATGGCGGGATGACCCAAGCCTACACACGCGCAAAAGAATTACCCGCCATCTTGGCCAAACGCATCGCCATCCTCGACGGCGCGATGGGCACCATGATTCAACGCTTCAAGCTGACCGAAGCGCAATACAGGGGTGAGCGCTTCAAAGACTTTCACAAAGATGTGAAGGGCAACAACGAGTTGCTCAGCCTCACCCGCCCCGACGTGATTCGTGATATTCACGAACGCTACTTGGCCGCTGGCGCTGACCTGATCGAGACCAACACCTTTGGCGCCACCACCATCGCCCAAGCCGACTACGACATGGCTGACTTGGCCTACGAGATGAACTTGGCCTCAGCCCGCATCGCCCGCGAAGCCTGCGACAAATACAGCACGCCCGACAAACCTCGCTTTGTGGCGGGCGCTGTGGGCCCCACACCCAAAACCGCCAGCATCAGCCCCGATGTGAATGACGCGGCTGCGCGCAATGTGACGTTTGAAGAGCTGCGCGCCGCCTATTACGACCAAGTCAAAGCCTTGGTCGAGGGTGGCTCAGATGTGTTGCTGGTCGAAACCATTTTTGACACGCTCAACGCCAAAGCCGCGTTGTTTGCGATTGAAGAATTCTTTGAAACCTCGGGCGAGCGCTTGCCGCTCATCATCAGCGGCACGGTGACCGATGCGTCGGGCCGCATTTTGAGTGGCCAAACCGTCACCGCGTTTTGGCACAGCGTGCGTCATGCGCAGCCGCTGGCCATTGGTCTGAACTGCGCTTTGGGCGCGACGCTGATGCGCCCTTACATCCAAGAGCTCAACAAAGTGGCAGGCGATACCTTCATCAGCTGCTACCCCAACGCGGGCTTGCCCAACCCCATGAGCGACACCGGCTTTGACGAAACGCCCGACGTGACCAGCCGCTTGTTGCACGAATTTGCGGCTGAGGGTTTGGTGAATATCGTGGGTGGCTGTTGCGGCACGACGCCTGAGCACATTGCTGCCATTGGCAGTGCGGTGGCAGACCAAAAGACGCGGGCATTGAGTGCGGGGCCGTTTTACAGAGATGCGGGTTAAATTACAAAGCCCGCAGATATTTTTTAGCTTAACCCAGCAACGCCTGCATCTTTCATCAGAAATAGATTGAAAGCGTTTGTATTTGAGTAGAAAACGATCTAACTTGAAATTAAATTATTTACCCATTAGGTAAAGATAATATAGAATTCAATTTCACCCAAGGAGCCGTTCTTGGAAATCAAGTTCAAGGACAAAAAGCTACAAACGCTTTGTGAAAAGCAGCAAGTAGCTGTCAAGAAGCTGGGCAGTGGTTGCGCACACAAGTTGCGAACACGTTTGACCGATTTGGCCGCAGCTTCTCGGGTGTCCGATTTGGTGGCGGGTAATCCGCACCCCCTCAGCGGGGAACTACAAGGGCAATTTGCCCTCAACTTAACAGGGGGATGGCGATTGGTGTTCGCACCTGCCAACGACCCTGTGCCGCGTCGGGATGACGCTTCTATCGATTGGTCAGCAGTGACCATCGTGAGTATTGAATACATCGGGGACTACCATGACTGACATTGCAACGCACAACACAGATGCATCGTTCACACCAGATTGGGTGTCACCCCCGGGCGACACGATTCTCGATCTGCTGGAAGAGCGCGACTGGACGCAGCAACAGTTGGCCGACCGCTTGGGATACACGCCCAAGCATGTGAATCAGCTAATTAAAGCCAAAGTGCCGTTGACAGAGGACGCGGCTGTGCGTTTGCAAAATGTGCTGGGCGCTTCTGTTGGTTTTTGGCTCACGCGCGAGGCGCAATACCGCGAACGTCTTGCCATTGCCGAAGCCGCGCAACAGCAAGCAGCAATGGTGCCTTGGCTAGAGCGCTTTCCCATCAAAGACATGATGGATGTGGGGGTGCTGACCAAGCGTCGTGTGGATGCGAAATCAAAGCCTACTTTGGTGGGGGAGTTATTGGGCTTCTTTGGTGTCGCAGCACCTGACCAATGGCAAAGCGAATACGGTTGTATGGAGTTGGCATTTCGTCGCAGCCGAGAAGACCAAGCAGACGTTGCCGCTATCTCCACATGGTTGCGCATGGGCGAGCGCACGGCAGAAAAGATGGATGGCCCTGCTTTTAACGAAGCCAAATTTAAATCTGCGCTGACAGAAATTAAGGCACTCACTTGCCAAGGTCCGCAAGCGTTTGAACCACGCATGCGTCAGCGCTTGCACGAGGCCGGCGTGGCATTTGTGGTGGTGCCCGCTTTGCCGCGTACGCATGTGTCGGGCGTGGCACGGTGGCTCAATGCGCATCGGCCGCTGATTCAGCTTTCACTTTATGGCAAACAAAACGACCGTTTTTGGTTCAGCTTTTTTCATGAAGCAGCGCACATCTTGTTGCATAGTAAGCAAAAGAAATCTGTCTTTTTGGACGACCCAACAAAAGCAAATGCCACATCGAAAGAAGAAAAAGAAGCCAATGCCTGGGCACGAGATTTTTTGATTTCCCCCGACGATGCCGCCCAGTTAGAGATATTGCCGAAGACAAAAATTGCAGTCACAAACTTTGCCAACGCCATTGGCATACACCCGGGCATCGTGGTGGGGCGTATGCAGCATGATCAACTGCTAGACCCGCGCTGGTTGAACGACTTGAAGGTGAGTTTTTCCTTCAAGGCGTAGCCAGTCGGACTACCGTTAAAATATCGTCTTCCCCAAGGAGCGTTGCAGCTTCACCCGTCCTTTAGGACTCGCGTGTGAAGTCAGGCTTGGGGCCGAATCTTTTGCAACGACGCTCACCTGTATTGATAGCCCCCAGGTGAGTACCCCATGAATTCCACTGCAGTTCCCCCCATGAAGCTGTCTGGCCTTGAGCCAGTGTCTATTGGCGAGGGCAGTTTGTTTGTCAACGTTGGCGAGCGCACCAACGTCACGGGCTCCAAAGCCTTTGCGCGCATGATTTTGAATGGCGAGTACGAACAAGCTTTGGCCGTGGCACGTCAGCAGGTGGAGAACGGCGCGCAGGTGATTGACGTCAACATGGACGAAGCTATGTTGGACAGCCAAGCCGCGATGGTGCGTTTTCTCAACCTGATGGCGGGCGAGCCCGACATTGCGCGTGTGCCGGTTATGGTGGACTCAAGCAAGTGGTCAGTCATCGAAGCGGGCTTGCGTTGCATCCAAGGCAAGGGCATCGTCAATTCCATCAGCATGAAAGAAGGCTTGGACGAGTTCAAGCGTCAAGCCAAGCTGGTCAAGCGCTATGGCGCGGCAGCGGTGGTGATGGCGTTTGACGAAAAAGGCCAAGCCGACACGTATGCCCGCAAGATTGAAATTTGCGAACGCGCTTACCGCGTGTTGGTGGACGAGGTGGGTTTCCCGCCAGAAGACATCATCTTCGACCCCAACATCTTCGCCATTGCCACTGGCATTGAAGAGCATGACAACTACGCGGTGGACTTCATCAACGCCACGCGTTGGATCAAGCAAAACCTGCCCGGCGCCAAGGTGAGTGGCGGTGTGTCCAATGTGAGCTTTTCATTCCGCGGCAACGATCCCGTGCGCGAAGCCATTCACACCGTGTTTTTGTATCACGCCATCAAGGCGGGCATGGACATGGGCATCGTCAATGCAGGCATGGTCGGCGTGTATGACGACCTCGAACCCACGCTGCGCGAACGCGTGGAAGACGTGGTGCTGAACCGTGTACCCAAATACAAAGAAGGCGAAGCGCACCTCACCCCAGGCGAGCGCCTGATTGAAGTGGCCGAGAGCGCCAAAGGCGCTGCCAAAGACGACAGCCAAAAGTTGGCGTGGCGCGGCACTGCTGAAGCCCCCGTGACGGTGGCGCATCGCTTGAGCCATGCGTTGGTACACGGCATCACCGACTTCATCACTGAAGACACTGAAGAGGCCTACCGCGACATCTTGGCCAAGGGGGGGCGTCCGTTGCACGTCATCGAAGGCCCGCTGATGGACGGCATGAATGTGGTGGGTGATTTGTTTGGCCAAGGCAAGATGTTCTTGCCCCAAGTGGTCAAGTCGGCCCGCGTGATGAAGCAAGCGGTGGCGCACCTCGTGCCCTACATCGAAGAAGAAAAACGTTTGCAAGCCAAAGCGGGCCAAGACGTGAAAGCGAAAGGCAAGATCGTCATCGCCACAGTCAAAGGCGACGTGCATGACATTGGCAAAAACATCGTCACCGTGGTCTTGCAGTGCAACAACTACGAAGTGGTGAACATGGGCGTGATGGTGCCGTGTCACGAAATTTTGGCCAAGGCCAAAGAAGAGGGCGCGGACATCATTGGCTTGTCAGGCCTGATCACCCCGTCGTTGGAAGAAATGCAATACGTCGCGGGCGAGATGCAAAAAGACGATTACTTCCGCAGCCGCATGATGCCGCTGATGATTGGTGGCGCAACATGCAGCCGCGTACATACGGCCGTGAAGATTGCCCCGCACTACGACGGCCCCGTGGTGTACGTACCCGACGCCTCGCGTAGCGTGAGCGTGGCCCAAGGCCTGTTGTCAGACCAAGCCGCCAAATACATTGCCGAGCTGAACGCCGACTATGCCCATGTGCGCGAGCAACACGCCAACAAAAAGCAAACACCCTTGGTCACACTCGCCCAAGCGCGTGCCAACGCCACGCCTGTGAGCTTTGACCACTACACACCCGCGAAGCCAAAGTTCATTGGTCGTCGCGTGTTCAAAAACTTCGACCTGGCTGAGCTTGAGAAGTACATCGACTGGGCCCCGTTTTTCCAAACCTGGGATTTGGCGGGCCCCTTTCCCGCCATCTTGGAAGACGAGGTGGTGGGCGTGGAAGCCAAGAAGGTGTACGCCGATGGCCAAGCGATGCTGAAAAAAATCATCGCTAACCGCTGGCTCACCGCCAACGCGGTGGTGGGCTTGTACCCCGCGCAGCGCGTGGGTGACGACATCGTGCTCTATGCCGACGAAACCCGCCAACAGCAGGTGATGACGTGGCACGGTTTGCGCCAACAAACAGTCAAACCTAACAACAACCCGAACCGTTGCTTGTCCGACTTCGTCGCCGATCAAACCCAAGCCGCCGACTACGTGGGCTTGTTTGCCGTGACTGCAGGCCTCGGGGCCGAGAAGCAAGAAAAGCGTTTCATCGAAGCGCACGACGACTACTCCGCCATTTTGTTCAAAGCCTTGGCCGACCGTTTGGCCGAAGCCTTGGCCGAGTGCATGCACCACCGCGTGCGCACCGACCTGTGGGGCTACGCGGCGGACGAAACCTTGAGCAACCAAGACCTGATCAAAGAAAAATACCAAGGCATTCGCCCCGCACCTGGCTACCCCGCCTGCCCCGACCACAGCGCCAAGCTTGACATGTTTGCTTTGCTGCAGTGCGAGGACATCGACATGGGCTTGACCAGTAGCTTGGCCATGACGCCCGCTGCCAGCGTGAGTGGTTTTTACTTGGCGCACCCCGAAGCCAAGTATTTCAACGTGGGCCGCATTGGCGACGACCAAGTGCAAGACTTAGCCCAACGCCAAGGCGTGGCGGTGAAAGATTTAGAGCGTTTGCTGGCACCCAACTTGTAACCGGTGTGCGCCATTGAAAAGCCCGCCATGCGGGCTTTTTTGTATGCTTCAGAGGCGATGCCCTTTTTGTGCCAACCACAAAGACGCCACGCCTACCACGCTGGCGCCCAGCATCCACCATAAGCCCACGGTGTAGCCCACCTCCGCAGACCACAGCAGCCCCATCAACCAAGGGGCTGCCGCACGCGCCAAGGCCATGGGTAAACCGAGCAAGCCATTCAAACTACCCATGTGTTCGCGGCTGACATACTGCGCCATCACCGTGCCTTTGACAATGGTGAGCATGCCGTTGCCCAAGCCGTACAACACCACAAACAACACGCCCCACACGCCGTGGCCAGCGCCTATGAGCAGGGCTAAAAAACCAAGGGGAATCAACACGGTGACCCAGCGGTTGGCGGCATGGACATCCACGCGATGCTCGGTCACATACAAACCTAAGCGTCCCATCACTTGTAACACCCCAATGCTGGAGGGCACAGCAATGGCCCATGACTCTGCCATGCCTGTTTCGCGTAGCAGGCTCACCATGTGCGCGGGCAAAGCCGATGTCACGCCCATGAGCAACACCACAAACATCGCCAACTGCCAAAACTTCGGCTGACGCACATAAGGCCACAGCGTGGCGTTGTTGGCGTGTGGCGAGGCGAGCATCGAACGCTGCGGCGCATGGTGCAGCAGCAGCCAATGCACTGGGACACACAGCAGCAGGTGCATCGCGGCCAGCACACACAGGGCATCGCGCCAACCGAGCAGATCAATCAACCATGCCACCAGCGGAATGAACACCGTGCTGGCCAACCCACCTAAAAACGTGAGCGTGATGATGGCCCGCCGAAAGTGCTGTGGAAAGCGCCGCGTGAGCACTGCAAACGCAGGCGGGTACAGCGTGCCTGCCAACCCCACCCCTAGCAAGGTCCACACCGCGTAAAACTCGGGGACCGTGGTGATGTGGCTATGTATCCAAAATGCCAGCCCCACCAACAACGAACCGCCTGTCATCATCGCTCGTTCGTGGCCACGGTCAATCCAGCGGCCCACCGGAAAAGCCAAGAGACCCTCTGCCAGCAGCATCAAGCTAAAGCCGAGCGATGACTCTGCACGCGTCATGCCCAGTGCTTGTTCTAACGGCGCCATGAACAAGGCAAAACCGTAAAAGACACTTCCCCAACTGATGAGTTGCAATCCTGATAAGGCCCAAACGAAGCGTGCATCGCGGCCAGTGAAGTGGGAAGAAGGCATGTCAATCAATCATACGCAGTTTGTCAAACCATTCGGGATGCGCCAGAAGTGACAAAGGGGCGCAGTGCGCCCCTTTGTCATGTGCCGGTGTCGCGTGCGCTGGCCATCAACTCTTCAAACAGGCCTGCATTTTTTCTTGGCGCGCATTGCCTTTGAGTTTCTGGGCCTCGGCCTTGCAAGCTTTCATCGCGTCTTCTGGGGTGCTTGTTTTGGCCGGTTCTGTGGCAGCTCCTTTGGCGCTGAGACACTCTTTCATGAAGGCTTTGCGTTCATCGCCTGCCAAGTTCTTGGCTTTCGCGGTTTTGTGGCATTGGCCCATCTTGCTTTCTTTCGGTGCTTTGTCGGCTTCGGCATGTGCGGTGAGGCAAGACGCCATCGACAAGCAGAGCGCGGTCAACATCAGAAATTTCTTCATGGCAGTTCCTTGAATCGTTGGGGTTGAAAGAGATGCCCTTGTGGCACATCCATGTGCACTGCAGAGGCCACCCCATTTTTGGCAGGCCCTTGGCCAAGTAGCCTAAGCCTTACGCACATAAATCGAAGCCCGTGCTTAGTCCTTAGCCGTTGATTAACACGCGTCGGTACTGCACCGCTTCGGCGATGTGCGCGACTTGCACCTGGGCTGCGTCTGCCAAGTCAGCAATCGTGCGTGCCACGCGCATGGCCCGATGCGTGCTGCGGCTTGACCACCCCAACTTGCTGGCGGTGCGTTGCAGAAACTGAGCCGCGCTAGGGTCTAACTGGGCTTGAGCCTCCAGCGCTTGACCTTGTAGCGCTTGGTTCGGCACGCCTTGGCGGATCAGTGCGCGTTCATAGGCTGCCACACAACGCGCCCGCACCGTTGCCGTGGATTCGCCCATGCCGACATTCAACAACACATCGGGTGTCAGTGTGGGCACTTCGACTTGTAAATCTATGCGATCTAGCAGTGGTCCACTCAACTTGCCCTGATAGCGTGCCACTTGGTCGGGCGTGCATCGGCAGGCTTTGATGGACGAGCCCAAGTAACCGCAGGGGCAAGGATTCATCGCCGCAATGAGTTGAAAGCGCGCAGGAAACTTCGCCTGTGTGGCCGCTCGCGAAATGGTGATGTGGCCGTTTTCCAGCGGCTCGCGCAAGGCTTCGAGCGCGCTGCGTTTGACTTCCGCCAGTTCGTCCAGGAACAACACCCCGTGGTGGGCCAAAGAAATTTCACCGGGGCGCGGCGGTGTTCCGCCGCCGACTAAGGCCACGGAGGTCGCCGTGTGGTGCGGGCTGCGGGTGGGGCGTTGCATCCATTGGTGCAATTCAAATTGGCCCGCCAGGCTGGCGATGGCGGCGCATTCCAGCGCGTCATCCAGCGGCATGTCTGGCAACAGTGCGGCAAAGCGGTGGGCCAGCATGGATTTGCCGGTTCCGGGCGGGCCTACTAATAAGAGAGAGTGGCCCCCTGCGGCTGCAATTTCTAGGGCCCGTCGCGGTCCAGCTTGACCTTTCACATCAGCAAGATCTAGGTTTTTTCGGAGGGTGGGGCCGTTCAATGCTGGCGGTTGAATGCGGCACCATCCCTCGGTGGTCTGCCCTTGGGCTTTGGCAAAGTGCGCAACCACATCGCTCAGGTGTTGGGCGCGGTACACCTCTGCCGTGGGGACCAAGGCCGCCTCTTCCGCGCTTCCCGGTGGCAACACCAAACGCGTGCGCGCACCCGACCCGCGCACCGCAAGCCCCATGGCCAATGCGCCGCGCACAGGACGCAGCGCACCCGACAACGACAACTCGCCTGCAAACTCGTGCAAGGCCAATGCGGTTTCGTCGAGCTGACCATTCGCGGCCAAGATGCCCAAAGCAATGGGTAAATCAAACCGTCCAGAGTCTTTGGGTAAGTCGGCGGGCGCGAGGTTCACGGTGATGCGCTGATTGTTCGGGAAATCCAAACCCGCGTTTTGGATGGCACAGCGCACCCGTTCGCGGGCCTCCTTCACCTCGGTGTCCGCCAGACCCACCAAGGTGAAACTGGGTAAACCATTTGCTAAATGCACCTCAACGGTCACGGCTGGTGCCTGCAAACCCAGAAGTGCGCGACTGTGAATTAACGCGAGCGTCATAAAACTTCTCTTTTTGATGGCTTGTCCCCATTGCGGGGCATGTAAGACAAAGTGATGCACCAACTGTGTGCGTGAAAATGGGGCAGTCGTCAGACTACTGCATCACTTTGGGTCTTAGTTCAAGTGAAGAGAGCACTTTTGTGGACTTCAACGCTGGCACGGACCCTGCTAAGTAGATGTATCCCTCTTAAATTTTTCAATGGAGAAAACTATGAACCTCAAGTCCAAAATTGTGTTGGCCCTCTTGGCCACATCTTCTGCAGCGTTTGCACAAACAGCGCCTGCAGCACCCGAGTCAACGCTTGGTTACAACGTGGGTGTTGTGAGCGAATATCGTTACCGCGGTCTGGCACAAACCAAAGGCGATCCAGCACTGCAAGGTGGCGTGGACTATGCACACGCAAGTGGCCTGTACGTCGGTGCTTGGGGCTCTTCCATCAAGTGGATCAAGGATGCCGGTTCAGATGCCAAAGGCCCTGTTGAGTTAGACCTCTATGGTGGCTACAAATTTGAAGCCGCAGGCTTGGCCTACGACGTGGGTTACTTGCGTTATGAGTACGTTGGCAACACCTACTCCAAAACAGGTGGTGTCAATGCCAATACCGACGAAGTTTATGGTGCCGTGACTGCTGGCCCAGCGACTTTGAAGTATTCCTACGCTTTCTCTGATTTGTTTGGTTTTACAAACTCCAAGGGCAGCACTTACTGGGACTTGAGCGCCACATTCGATTTGGGTAACGGCTACTCTTTGGTGCCTCACGCGGGTCGCCAAGCTGTTGCAAACAACGCCGCATATAGCTACACCGACATCGCATTGACTTTGAACAAAGACTTTGGCGAAGGTTTGGTTGGCAGCGTGTCCGCGATCAGCACCAGCGGCAAAGGCAAAGCAGCATTCGAATCTGTCGTGAGCAAGTACGACACGGCAAAGAACGCTTTGGTCGTTGGCGTCAAGTACAGCTTCTAACCCCAAGCTAACTGTCTTCTCTAGGAGCAACCATGAAACTCATCACCGCCATCATCAAGCCGTTCAAGTTGGATGAGGTCCGCGAGGCCCTCTCTCAAATTGGCGTGCAAGGTATCACTGTTACTGAAGTCAAAGGCTTCGGCCGTCAGAAAGGCCATACCGAGTTGTATCGCGGTGCTGAGTACGTGGTTGACTTCTTGCCCAAGGTCAAGATCGAAGCCGCGGTTGACGCTGAACACGTCGACCGCGCGATTGAAGCCATCGAAGGTTCTGCACGCACCGGAAAAATCGGCGACGGCAAGATTTTTGTTTACGACCTCGAACAAGTCGTTCGCATCCGTACCGGTGAAACCGGTCCTGAAGCGCTTTAAGAAAGAAGACCATCATGAAAAAATTCTTAGCCTCATTGGCCCTTGGGTTTGGCCTGCTGCTGGGTGGTACTGCCGCCATGGCGCAAACTGCCCCCGCTGCTGACGTCAAAGTCACAGCCCCTGCCGCGGCGCCCGCCGCAGCAACGGCTGCCGTTGCTGCCCCTGTGGCTGTACCTAACAAAGGCGACACCGCCTTTATGACAATTTCGACGGTGTTGGTCATCTTGATGACCATCCCCGGCTTGGCCTTGTTCTACGGCGGCTTGGTCCGCAGCAAGAACATGCTGTCTGTGCTGATGCAGGTGTTTGTCGTGAGTTCACTCATTTACGTGTTGTGGGTCATCTACGGTTACACCGTGGCATTCAGTGGCGGCTCACCGTTCTTTGGTGGCTTCGACAAGTTGTTCCTCAAAGGCATCACGCCTGACTCCATTGCTGCCACGTTCAGCAAGGGTGTTGTGATTCCTGAGTTCACTTTTGCGGCATTCCAAGCCACTTTCGCGGCCATCACTTGTGCCTTGATCGTGGGTGCATTTGCTGAGCGTGTGCGCTTCTCTGCGGTGTTGTTGTTCTGTGCCATCTGGTTCACGTTCAGCTACTTGCCAGTGGCCCACATGGTTTGGTATTGGGACGGCCCAGATGCCATCACCGACGCGGCTACGTTGGAAACTGTGACCGCCGCAGCTGGCTGGTTGTGGGCCAAGGGCGCTCTGGACTTCGCTGGCGGCACGGTGGTGCACATCAACGCGGCGGTGGCTGGTTTGGTCGGCGCTTATGTGATCGGCAAGCGTACCGGCTACGGCAAAGAGTCGATGGCGCCTCACAGCTTGACATTGACCATGGTTGGCGCATCTTTGTTGTGGGTGGGTTGGTTCGGTTTCAACGCCGGCTCTAACCTCGAAGCCAACGGTGTTGCTGCCCTTGCTTTCGTAAACACCTTGGTGGCGACTGCTGCTGCGACCTTGGCTTGGATTACGGGTGAAGCCTTGTCCAAAGGCAAGGCCTCGATGTTGGGCGCTGCCTCTGGTGCGGTGGCTGGCTTGGTGGCCATCACCCCAGCTTGCGGTTTCGTGGGCCCCATGGGTGCCATCGTGATCGGCGCTGCAGGTGGCTTCCTCTGCTTGTGGGGTGTGAATGGTCTGAAACGCCTGTTGGGCGCTGATGACTCACTCGATGTGTTCGGTGTCCACGGTGTGGGCGGTATTGTGGGTGCGTTGTTGACCGGCGTGTTTGCAGCCCCATCGCTCGGCGGCACAGGCATCTTTGATTACGTGGCCAACGCTGCCAGCGCTGACTACTCGATCGGTGGCCAAGTGTTGATCCAGCTCGAAGCTGTTGTGACTACCCTTGTTTGGTCGGGTGTGGTTTCCTACATCGGCTACAAGATTGTGGACATGGTTGTGGGTCTGCGTGTGACGGAAGAAGAAGAGCGCGAAGGCCTCGACATCAGTTCACACGGCGAAACTGCCTACCACCGGTAATTTTTTTCAAGTACTTCAAGTTTTCCTTGGACTTCATAGCCCGCTCCTGAGAAATCAGGGCGGGCTTTTTTGTGGGCGCTTGCGGTGTCGCTTGGGCGGCATGGACAAATGAATTTGACGGGCTTGTGCAAAAAATTCAACAGCATCGCCAGCGTCAGCGGCTAACATGGCCGCCATGCAAGACACGCTGCAACACACCCTTCAAGATTTCTCAGACCGCATTCTTCATGCCTCCCAAACCGGCCAGCCTTTGCGCTTGCGCGGCGGCGGCACGAAGGACTTTTTAGGCCAGTCATTGCAAGGCGAGGTGCTGGACACCACCGCCTACCGTGGCATCTTGAGTTACGAACCCAGTGAGCTCGTCATCACGGTTCGCAGCGGCACATCGCTGGCCGAGGTTGAGGCGGCGTTGGCTGAGAAAGGCCAGAGCTTCGCTTTCGAGCCGCCACACTTCGGTGCAGGCGCAACGATTGGTGGCATGGTTGCCGCAGGTTTGAGCGGACCCGCCCGTGCCAGCGTAGGCACCGTGCGTGACTTTGTCTTGGGTGCCCGTGTGATCAACGGCAAAGGTGAGCACCTCACCTTCGGCGGTCAAGTGATGAAGAACGTGGCGGGTTACGACGTGTCGCGCTTGCTCGCGGGTAGCTGGGGCCAGTTGGGCTTGATTACCGAAGTGTCTTTGAAAGTGTTGCCTGTAGCCCCTGGTGAAGCCACCTTGGTTTGTGCGGGTGTGTCGCAAGCGCAAGCCTTGAAGCTCATCAACCATTGGGGGGGGCAACCTCTGCCGCTGAATGCCAGTGCGTGGGTGCACGACACCACCGCCTCACCCGCCCAAGACTTTTTCTTTGTGCGCCTGCGTGGCGCCGTGGCCGCGGTCGACGCCGCAGTGACCAAGATGAGCGACGATGTGCAGGCGCTGGGTGCGAACGTCACACGGATGGCCCGTGCGGATGTGGGCGCCGACTGGACGGCCAGCGGTGAACAAACCCTAGATTTCTTTAAAGCGCCCACCGAGCAAGATTGCTTGTGGCGCTTGAGCGTGCCGCAAACAGCACCTGTGTTGGACGTGCGTGTGAACGGCGCCGCGTGTGCGCAATACGTTGAATGGCATGGTGCACAGCGTTGGCTGTGGGCGCCTGCCTCGGCAGCAACCCAAGTGCGCGAGGCTGCGGTGAAAGCAGGTGGTCATGCCACGTTGTTTCGCACCAGCGCAGCCAGCCAACAGACCATGGGCGATGTGGATAAGCAAGCGGGTGTCTACACCCCACTCAACGCGGTGCAGCAACGCATCCAAAACGAACTCAAAAAACAGTTTGACCCCGCGGGCGTCCTCAACCCCGGTCGCATTTAATACCCAGCTTTAACCTTAGAGCCCTCCATGCAAACCAACCTGGCCCCCCAATACATCGGTACGCCCGAAGGCGAACAAGCCGAAGCCATTTTGCGCAAGTGCGTGCACTGCGGGTTTTGCACCGCGACGTGCCCCACCTACCAACTGTTGGGTGACGAGCTGGACGGCCCACGCGGCCGCATCTATTTGATGAAGCAAGTGTTTGAAGGCGCCACGCCCACACGCGCCACGCAGCAGCACTTAGACCGTTGCCTCACCTGTCGTAACTGCGAAAGCACTTGCCCCAGCGGCGTGCAGTACGGCCACTTGGTGGACGTGGGCCGCAAAGTGGTGGACGCTCAAGTGCCACGCCCCATGGGCGAACGCATGCTGCGCTGGGCTTTGAAAGAAGGCTTGCCTTCACCGCTGTTTGCGCCTGCGATGAAGTTAGGCCAAGCGGTGCGTGGCATCTTGCCGACCAAACTCAAGGCCAAAGTGCCTGCGCCACAAACCGCAGCGCGCAATGGCGTGGTGTGGCCCACCCAAACCCATGCGCGCAAAGTGTTGATGCTGGCAGGTTGCGTGCAGCCCGCCATGTTGCCCAACATCAACACCGCCACCGCCCGCGTTTTGAATGCCGCAGGTATTCAAACCCTCGTCGCCCCCGACGCGGGGTGCTGTGGTGCCGTGAAGTTCCACCTGAATGACCAAGACGGTGGCATGGTCCACATGCGCCGCAATATCGATGCTTGGTGGCCGTTTGTCGAGCAAGGGGTGGAGGCGATTGTGATGAACGCCTCTGGCTGCGGCGTGATGGTGAAAGACTACGGCCATGTGCTCAAAGACGATGCCGCCTACGCCGCCAAAGCCCAGCGCATCAGCGAATTGACTCAAGACTTGAGCGAGTTGTTGCCCGCGTTGGTGCCGGTGCTCAAGCCCAAGTTGAAAGTCTCCGTGTTGACCAATGCTGGCATGCAAGCCTTCCACCCACCTTGCACTTTGCAGCACGGCCAGCAGCTCAAGGGGGGCGTTGAGAAGCACTTGGCGGATTTGGGTTTTGCCATTCAAGTGGCCAACAACGAATCGCATTTGTGTTGTGGCTCCGCTGGCACCTACAGCGTGCTCAACCCAGAGATCAGCACCACCTTGCGTGACCGCAAGCTGGGCCACTTAGACGCGCTCAAGCCCAAAGCTATTTTGAGCGCCAACGTGGGCTGTATCACCCACTTGCAAAGTGGCACCGATGTGCCGGTGAAGCACTGGGTGGAAGTCTTGGATGAGGCGTTGAATTAAGCGAGGCGCTCAAGCCGCCAATGCGGCTTCAATGTCTGCCGCCAGCTTGGCTGGCGCATCCATCGACGCGAAGCGTTTGAGCACACGCCCATCTTTGCCCACCAAAAACTTGGTGAAGTTCCATTTGATAGCTTCGCTGCCGAGCACGCCCGGGGCTTCGGCCTTGAGCCACTTGAACAGTGGGTGTGCGTTGTCGCCATTCACCTCCACTTTTTCCATCATCGCAAAGCTCACGCCGTAGTTGCGTTGGCAGAAGGCGCCAATCTCGGCGTTGCTGCCCGCGTCTTGCGCGCCAAACTGGTTGCATGGAAAACCGATGACGGTGAGGCCTTGGTTGCCATAGGTTTTGTGCAGCGCTTCTAGGCCTTCAAACTGTGGCGTGAAACCACAGGCGCTGGCGGTGTTGATGATGAGCAGCACTTGACCTTGCAGGTCTGCGAACGACATGGGTGTGCCGTCAATGCGGTGGGCGGTGAAGTCTTTCAGGGTCGTCATGGTGTGGGGTCTTTCGGTGTGTGCGCTTGCGATGCCAGTAAAGCAGCCAACACAATCATGCCGCCACCTAGGCCGACGCGCCAAGTCAGCGTCGATGCCCCTAGTGCCACCGAGGACACGCTGGCAAACACGACCTCCGACATCATGACCATGGCGGTGGTGTGCGCACTCAAACGGGCGGCGCCATATTGCAATGCAAAGTTAGATACCAAGAAGGCGGCACTCAGGCCCAACACCCAAGGCGACCAAGTGAGCATCTGCTCGGCCACAGATGCATGGGGTAACCACGCCGTCACGCCCGCTAGGGTGGCCAGTACTGCGCATGCCACCGCCATCATGGCGCCGCCGCTAAACATGGCGATCATGCGTGCGGACTCGGGTGTGTGCTGCAAACGCAGCAACCAAATGTTGGTGAGGGCAAAGCAAAAACCACCCAATATCGCCAGCAGGTCTGACAAATCCTGTGGCAGTGGCCAAGGTGAGTCTGGTGTTTTCAGCACCAACACCACGCCCATCAGTGCCAGTCCCAAGCGGGCCAAAGCCCCTCGCGTGGGACGCTCACCCAACAGCCACCACGCCAACAGCAGCGACCAAGTGGGCATGAGGTAAAACAGCAACACCACACGCACCACATCGCCAGTGGTGACGGCCCAGTTAAAGCCCACATTGGTGAGGCCCGAAGCGGCCATGAGCCACCAAAGTTGTGGGTGTTGTTTGAAATGCAGCCAGCCGGATGGGCTGATGAAGCTCAGCACGACGGTCGCAAGGGTGAACACACAAGCCGTGGTCCACAAAGGGTGAAGACCGTCGACGTCGAGTTGGCGCAACGGCCACCAAGACAGGCCCCACACCAACGCATTCAGGGCCAAGGCCAACACGGCCAGCGCGGGGCGCGTCATGTGGGTGTGTTCACGGCTTTAGCCGTGCAGGTCGTCGTTACGCGCAATGTGCATCAAACGCGCCAGCTCTTCGCGGTGGTGTTTGTGGTTGTGCTCGTGCCAGAGTTTGATGAGCCACATCACATAACCCACCAACACGCCAAAGGCGGTGATGGCACCAAACGCGCTCAAGCCCACGCTGGTGCTGAAGGTGTACAAAAAGCCAAGGCCCAAGATGCACAGCTGTTCGTTCAGGTTTTGCACGGCAATCGAGCGGCCTGCACCCATGAGGTTGTGCCCGCGGTGCTGTAGCAACGCATTCATGGGCACCACCAAGAAACCACCTAAGCCGCCCAACACAATGAGGAAGGGCACAGCCAGCCACAGGTTGTCGATGAAATTCATCGCCACCACAAAGCAGCCCATCGCAATGCCCAAAGGCATGAGGCGTGTGGCATGGTCTAGCCGCATCTTCATGGAAGCCACCACCGCGCCGACTGCGGTGCCAATGGCCACCACGCCCACCAAGCTCGATGCCTGAGTGGTGGTGTAGCCCAATGCGGCGGCACTCCATGCGAGCACGATGTAGCGCAGGTTGCCACTCACGCCCCAAAACAAAGTGGTGGTAGCCAAAGAAATTTGACCCAGTTTGTCGTGCCACAGGCGTTGGTTGCAATGCCAAAAATCAGGCACCAACACCAACAAGTTGCGCGCCATGGTTTTTTCTGGGTCTAGGCGCATAGGAATCAGTGCCGCGCCGGTGTAGGGGATGCGTTTGTTGAACCAAGCCGCGATGGCATACAGGGGAATCAGCAAGCAAATGGCCGCTTCAGCCGAGGTGTCGATGCCCGTGGTGATCAAAGGCAAATCAAACGACAACAGCCAAGCCGACAAATTGGGACCCACCAGTTGACCGCCTAACAACACACCCAAGATGATCGAAGCAATCGTCAGGCCTTCAATCCAGCCGTTCGCCTTGACCAGTTGTGAGGCAGGCAATAGCTCCGTCAAGATGCCGTATTTGGCCGGTGAGTACGCCGCAGCGCCCAAGCCCACCACCGCATAGGCCAGCAAAGGATGCACGCCAAACAGCATCATCAAGCAGCCCACCACTTTGATGGTGTTGCTCATCAGCATGACTTCGCCTTTCGGTCGTGAGTCAGCGAACGCCCCCACAAATGGGGCCAGCACCACGTAGAACAAGGCAAACATAGGTACCAGTGCGGCGCGTTGCCATTCGGCGGCGCCGTTTGATTTCAGTAATTCAACGGCTGTGACAAACAGTGCGTTGTCGGCCAACGAACTGAAAAACTGGGCCGACATGATGGTGTAAAAACCGCGCTTCATGGATGGGTCTGGCAACCCGCAGCGTACTGCGAGCCTGCTGATTCTTCTTTCTTCTGTATCTACCCGAGGTTATATCACGCGGGTGCCACAATATTGACCATGCCCCGTCCGATTCAAGCCTTTGTTCACACCGACGCTTTGCGCCATAACTTGGCACGCATGCGCACGGCCGCTCCTGATGCCCGCGTGTGGGCCGTGGTCAAAGCCAATGCGTATGGCCATGGCATTGAGCGTGTGTTTGAAGGTTTGCGTGGCGCCGATGGCTTTGCCTTGTTAGACCTGTATGAAGCGCAACGCCTACGCAGCTTGGGCTGGCGCGGCCCCGTGTTGTTGCTAGAGGGCGTGTTTGAGGCGCGCGACCTTGAGTTGTGCTCTCGCTTAGACCTGTGGCACACCGTGCATTGCGACGAGCAAATTGACATGTTGAGTCGTCACAAGACGCAAGTGCCGCATCGAATATTTCTCAAAATGAACAGCGGCATGAACCGCTTGGGTTTCACGCCCACACGTTTTCGTTCGGCTTGGACACGGTTGAACCAGTTGCCGCAAGTGGATGAGATTTCGCTCATCACCCACTTCAGCGATGCCGATGGCGCCAAGGGCATTGCCGAGCAAATGGCCACGTTCACGCAAACCACCGAAGACTTGCCTGGCGAGCGCAGCACCTGCAACAGCGCCGGTTTGTTGCGTCACGCCCACGATGCGGTGGTCGCCGCCGATTGGGTACGCCCTGGCATTGCACTGTATGGCAGTGCCCCGGATTTTCCTGAGCGCAACATCGCGCAATGGGATTTGCAACCCACCATGAGTTTGCGCAGCCGCCTCATCGGCACACAAGATTTGCAAGCGGGTGACACCGTGGGTTACGGCTCATCGTTCACCGCAGATGTTTCCATGCGCATTGGCATCGTGGCCTGCGGATATGCCGACGGTTACCCGCGTCATTGCCCCACCGGAACGCCCGTGTTGGTGGACGGTGTGCGGACCCGTACCTTGGGCCGTGTGAGCATGGACATGATTGCGGTTGACCTCACGCCATGCGACGCAGCTGGTCATGTGGCCGGTTTTGGCAGCGAGGTAACGTTGTGGGGCAAAGCCAGCAACGGTGTGGTTTTGCCGATTGACGAGGTGGCCCAAGCCGCAGGCACGGTGGGCTATGAGCTGATGTGCGCCGTGTCCAGCCGCGTGGGTTTCACGCAGGACTGAATCGAGCCGTTTAGTAAGGGCCTTTGCTGGTCGTCACGCTGCCCAAGTCTTCTTTGTATTTGGCAGCCAAGGCTGAGGTTTGGCGAGACAAGATCATGCTGTCCACGCCCACCGCGACAAACAAAGCACCCAGCGACAAGTACTGACGCACCAGCGTTTCATCCCCCATCAAGATGCCTGGTGCTTTACCGGCTTGGCGAATGCGTGCAATCGCGTCCACGATGGCGGCTTGTACGTCAGGGTGGCTCGGGTTGCCGATGTGACCCATGGAAGCAGACAAGTCTGCTGGGCCAATGAACACGCCGTCCACGCCCGGGGTAGCGGCGATGGCATCGAGGTTCTTCAAGGCTTCGCGCGTTTCGGCTTGCACCAACACGCACACCTGGTCGTTGGCTTCTTGGCTGTAGTTTTGAAAGCGTCCCCAGCGCGAAGCGCGCGTCCCCGCCATACCGCGAATGCCGCCTTGGCCATCGTCTTGCGGGTAACGGCAGGCTTTCACAATCGCGGCAGCTTGTTCGGCGGTATCCACCATGGGCACCAGCACGGTGGTGGCGCCCAAGTCCAAGACTTGTTTGAGCAAGGCGGCGTTGTCATGTGGCACACGCACCACAGGGTGTGAATGGGGGTAGGCTGCCACCACCTGAAGTTGCGCGAGCAAGGTGGTCAAGTCGTTGGGGCCGTGTTCACCATCAATCACCAACCAGTCAAAGCCGGCGCCTGCGCAAATGTCGGTGGTGACGGCATTGCCCAAGCCCATCCACAGACCGATTTGTGGCTGTTGGTTGTGCAGGGCTTTTTTAAATTGGTTCTCAGGGGTTTGCATGGCGCGTGCTTTCAGGGCTTGTTGAACAAAGGGTGCAAATTATTGTGGACGGCGTTGAACACCTCGTGTCCTTCATCAATTTGCAGGGTGATGCCAATGTGGCGCTTGGCAAACACTTCTGCGAAATGCGCTTGTGTCGCGGCCAACAATGACTGACCGACTTGTTCAATCATCTCGGGCGCACGACCCTTGGCGATGCGAAAGTTCAGATACACATAGGCATAGTCGCCGCTGCCATCTGCGATGACGGCGTGCGTTGTTGCAAATGCCAACACGCGGGTTGCGCCGATGGGAAACAAAGCTTTCCCATCCGGATGTCTGGCGGCCAGCATGGTGTTGCTCAAGGTTTGGCAAAGTTCGGCCATGTTGGTTTCGGCGTCGAGTTGCGGCGTGTATTGGATGATGAGGTGAGGCATAGGTGAAGTGTCTCGCAACTCAGCGCGACGTGTTTCACACGACAACAAGACCACTGGCTATTTATCCAGTAATATTGGCGCATGGCCAAAGAAAAAACCCAATACACCTGCACCGACTGCGGCGGCATCACCGCCAAATGGCTGGGCAAATGCCCCAGTTGCAATGCGTGGAACACGCTCATTGAAACCGCGGTTGACAGCAGCGGTCCCACCAAAAACCGCTACGCAGGCATGGCGGCTTTGGCCCCAGCCTCTGAGGTGGCGGTGCTTTCAGACATCGAAGCGCAAGACGTGGCGCGCACCCCCACCGGCCAAGAAGAACTCGACCGCGTCTTGGGTGGCGGCATGGTGGAAGGTGGCGTGGTGCTGATTGGCGGCGACCCCGGCATTGGCAAATCCACCTTGATTTTGCAAGCCATGGACGGCCTGCAACGCAGTGGCATGAGCACTTTGTATGTGACGGGCGAAGAGTCGGCCGCGCAAGTGGCCCTGCGCTCGCGCCGTTTGGGGCTAGACCACAGCCAAGTGCAAGTGCTGGCCGAAACTCAGCTCGAAAAAATACTCGCCACCGTCGACAAACTGCAACCGGCGGTGGTGGTGATGGATTCCATCCAAACTGTTTATTCAGACCAACTCACCAGCGCACCCGGCTCGGTGGCCCAAGTGCGTGAATGCGCCTCGCACCTCACACGCATGGCCAAGTCCAGCGGTACGGCGGTGGTGTTGGTGGGTCACGTCACCAAAGAGGGCGCGTTGGCTGGCCCGCGCGTGTTGGAGCACATGGTGGACACCGTGTTGTACTTTGAGGGCGACACCCATTCCACTTATCGATTGGTGCGAGCCATCAAAAACCGCTTTGGTGCGGTGAACGAAATTGGCGTCTTTGCCATGACCGAAAAAGGCTTGAAGGGCGTGAGCAACCCGAGTGCTATTTTCTTGAGTCAACACACAGAGCCCGTGCCCGGCAGTTGTGTGTTGGTCACGCTGGAAGGCACGCGCCCCATGTTGGTCGAGATTCAAGCCTTGGTCGACAGCGGTGGCCCCTCGCCGCGCCGCTTGAGCGTGGGCTTAGACCGCGATCGCCTCGCCATGTTGCTGGCCGTGTTGCACCGCCACGCCGGTGTGGCGTGTATGGATCAAGACGTGTTTGTGAATGCCGTAGGCGGCGTGCGCATCAGCGAACCCGCCGCCGACTTGGCTGTGTTGTTGTCTATCCAAAGCAGCTTGCGCGGCAAGCCTCTGCCGCAAGGCTTCATTGCCTTTGGCGAAGTGGGCTTAGCAGGCGAAGTGCGCCCCGCACCGCGTGGGCAAGAGCGCTTGAAAGAAGCCGCCAAGTTAGGCTTTACGGTGGCCGTCATCCCCAAAGCCAACGCGCCTAAGAAGCCCATCCCCGGCATGACCGTGCATGCGGTCGAGCGCGTGGATGAGGCGATTGGCTTGGTGCGAGAGCTGGGTTAATCACGACACGCATCTACGTAGAAATCGCGACGAGGCCGAAACAGAGCCTGAGACAATAAGCGCATGAACTTTCAAAGATATTTGGTGCCCATTGGCACCGTGGGCTTGACGGCTTGGGCTTGGCAAAGCTGGGGCTGGATGGGCATTGCCATGGTGGTGACTGGCGGCGTCATGTGGTTGCTCTTGTATTTCACCCGTTTGGTAAAAATCATGAAGCGCGCCAGCAATCGCCCGATTGGGTTTGTGGACAGCGCGGTGATGCTCAACGCCAAGCTCAAGGCGGGCGTGAGCTTGATGCACGTCATTGCCATGACCCGTGCTTTGGGTCAGCTCGAAACCGAAAAAGGCGAGCAGCCAGAGGTGTTTAGCTGGCGCGATGGCAGCCAATCGGTGGTGCGCTGCGTGTTTATGCACGGCAAGTTGCAAAGTTGGACCTTGGATCGGCCGTTTCAAGCCGGCGATGTGGACCCCTTGGCCCACGCGGCCAACGATTGACCTACCTCATCCCCCGCGCTGGCAAATCCGGCGCTGGGCTCGCTAAAATGACCATTTACGCCACTTGGCGAACAAATTACAAAGTCCAAAGGAAAACCCATGAGCGTCGTGATTCCCTCTTCCATGTCTGACCGTGACGGCAAAATCTGGATGGACGGCCAGATGGTCGATTGGCGCGACGCCAAGATCCACGTGTTGAGCCACACCTTGCATTACGGTTGCGGCGCCTTTGAAGGCGTGCGCGCTTACAAAACCGAGCAAGGCACAGCCATCTTCCGTTTGCAAGAGCACACCGACCGCCTGTTCAACAGCGCCAAAATTTTGCGCATGAACATCCCTTTCACCAAAGATCAGGTCAACGAAGCCCAACGTGCTGTGGTGCGTGAGAACAAGCTGGAAAGCGGCTACATCCGTCCCCTCACTTGGATTGGCGATAAAAAATTGGGCGTCAGCCCCAAAGGCAACACCATCCACTTGATGGTCGCGGCTTGGACATGGGGTGCCTACCTCGGCGAAGAAGGCATGAAGCGCGGCATCCGCGTGAAGACCTCGAGCTACACCCGCCACCACGTCAACATCACCATGACGCAAGCCAAGGCGGTGAGCAACTACACCAACTCCATCTTGGCCAACATGGAAGTGACCGATGAAGGTTACGACGAAGCGCTGTTGCTCGACACCTCAGGCTTTGTGTCTGAAGGCGCTGGCGAAAACATCTTTGTGGTGAAAGATGGCGTGATCTACACCCCCGACCTGTCGGCTGGCGCTTTGAACGGCATCACCCGCAACACCGTGTTCCACATCGCCAAAGATTTGGGCCTTGAGATTGTGCAAAAGCGCATCACGCGCGACGAAATCTATATCGCTGACGAAGCCTTCTTCACGGGCACGGCGGCTGAAGTGACGCCCATCCGTGAGCTCGACCGCATTCAGTTGGGCGAGGGCAGCCGTGGCCCGATCACTGAGAAGATCCAAACTGCGTTCTTTGACATCGTCAATGGCCGCAATCCCAAGTACGCACACTGGTTGACGAAGGTATAAAAATGAGCAACACAGTTGAACTCTTAGCCAAAGACTTGAACGGTCAAGGTGGCGTGTTTTGTCCCAGCGCCAAAGCCGACATGGCACTTTGGAACAGCCACCCCAAGGTGTACTTGGACGTTGCCGCAACAGGTGAAGCCAAGTGCCCTTACTGCGGCACCGTGTACCAATTGAAAGCCGGCGAGCACGTTGGCGGCCATCACTAAAAACGCGCTCATCATCGCGCCCCAATGGATTGGGGACGCGGTGATGACCGAGCCCTTGCTGCGCCGCTTGGCTGCGCGCGGTGAGCGCCTCACTGTCGCTGCCCTGCCTTGGATTGCACCGGTTTACCGTGTCATGCCCGGCGTGACAGAGGTGATTGAAATGCCGTTCAAACACGGCGGTCTGCAGCTGATGGGCCGTTTGAAACTGGCCAGTCAGTTGCGCGGTAAGTTTGAGGTGGCCTATGTGTGCCCTAATTCTCTGAAAAGTGCCTTGCTGCCTTGGATGGCCGGCATTGTTCGCCGCGTGGGCTACACCGGCGAAATGCGCTTTGGTTTATTGACCGATCGTTTACCCAATCCTCAAACGGAAGAGCGCCCCCCCATGGTGGAGTGGTACGCCGCTTTGAGCTTGGTCGGCCAAAACCCGGGCAAGCCCATGAAGTTGGTGGGCGATTTACGCCCCCTACTCAAGGCGGGTGTGGGCGTGATGGACGATGCGCTGGAAGTGCTGTCTACCCACATGCCGACGTTGCCGACGCTGGCCAAAAACAGCTATGTGGTGTTTGCGCCGGGTGCTGAATACGGCCCCGCCAAGCGCTGGCCAGCCAAACATTTTGCAGAATTGGCGAGCAAGATTGACCGTCCTGTGTTCTTGCTCGGCTCCAACAAAGAGTTCGACATCTGCCAAGAAATTGCCACCACAGCCAATGCCAAACAACCTGGCCATTGCTTTAACTTGGCAGGTCAAACCAATTTGATGCAAGCGTTCGCGCTGATTGCCTACGCCCATCGCGTGGTCAGCAATGACTCTGGACTCATGCATGTTGCGGCGGCTTTTGGCGTGCCGCAGGTGGCGGTGTTTGGTTCCTCTAGTCCTGAGCACACGCCGCCGTTGAATGACCGTGCGCGTGTGGTGTGGCTGCGTGTTGACCCCAGCTACCAACCGCCGTTGGCTTGTTCGCCTTGCTACGAGCGCAATTGCCCTTTGGGTCACACGCGTTGCTTAGAAGACGTGTCGGCTGAGCGCGTTTATCGCTTGCTCTAAGTGACCCTTTAAAAAATTCTGCCCATGTCCGATCACCAGCCCAAACTCAGCATCATCACAGCGGTGTACAACCAGTTGCCGATGAACCAGATTTATTGGGAAAACTTGGTCAAGCACACCCAGCATTCGTTTGAGCTGATCGTCATCGACAACGCCTCCACCGATGACAGTGCCGATTTTTTTGAGTCGGTGGGCGCGCGCGTCATTCGCAATCCCGGTAACTACTCATACCCGGTGTCACAAAACCAAGGCATTGCCATGGCCAAGGGCGAGTGGTTGGCGTTCTTGAACAACGACATCATCGTCAGCGAAGGCTGGGATGCCACGCTCATTGCCAACGCTGAGCACAACCAGCTTGATGTCATCACGTCCTGCGGCATTGAACGCATCGAAAGCAAAGCGGCGACCAAAAAGTTGCGTCGCCGTTGGAGTCGCATTCGCGGCTTGGTGGGTTTGTTTGGCACGGGTCGCCGCAGCTTGTTGCTGATGCACAAATGGATGTATGGCAACTGGGCGGCATTTTGTAAAAACCGCCAAGACAAGTTCAAGCATCAAGCCGTCGAAGGTTTTGTGGGCAATACCGTGATGTTCTCGCGTCGGGCCCTAGATATCTTGGGTCCTTGGGATGAAACCCAACAAGCAGCAGACTTTGATTTGTTCTTGCGCACAGCCCTGCGTGCACGCGAAGTGGGTGACATTCGCCCCATGCACATCGCGCTGGACTGCTTCAACCACCACTACATTCGCTTGACCATGAAGGGCGGCTACCCGCCCTTTGTCGACAAAGACAAACTCATTCCGCTTGAGCAAAAGTGGACGGCTGAGCAACGCGCCTTGCTCGTCGAAAACTGAACTTACTTCAGCAACACGCGTTGGCGTGAGTTTGGCGTGGCCAGCAACTGAGCCAGCGCCGTCATTACCTCAGACACCTCAATCTGGCTCACCGCTTGCCCTGCGGGTGCCACGATTTGGGCATAGGTGTCTGACAAAGGCTCCCACGAGTCCACGGACAGCACGCTGGGTTCGTACAGCGCAATCACGGGTTTGTTCCAGGCGCTGGCGGCATGGACCGCGTAGGTGTCAGGTGATACCACCAAGTCAGCCTGTTGAATCATGGCCAGCGCGGGCGTGACCGTTGGCACAAAAGGGCTCACCGTCACGCGGTCGCTTTGCGCGCCAAACATCGCATGCATCGCCTTTTCAAGCGTGGGGCTGGCGCTGAGTAGGTGCATGTGGATGTGGGGGTACTGCACATAAACGGCATGTACGAATTGCTGCAGCCAAGGCAATGAAAACGATTTGTTCGCTGCGCTGCTTTGGCTGTTGATGACCATCAACAAGTCTTTGTCTGTTGGCTTTGTTACCGCAGCGGTGTGCTGACCTAAACGAATGTCATATCGGTAGGGGCCAGGCTTGGCCCCCAATGTTTGTAAAAAATGCAGATGACGTGCGGAGTAGTGTTGCGCCTTGTCATGCGTGCTGTAGCCCCAATCTCCGGCCATCACCACGTCGTTGGGCAGGGGCTGGGTGGGGTGCTCCAAAAACAAAAAACGTTGTTTGGCATTGACCGTGTTCAACACCAGTTGTACGGAAGGGTTGGCGAGGTCTAAGCCAAAGTGCACCACCATGTCGTAGCGCACCATGCGTGCTTTGAGGCTGGCCCACAGGCGTGCAAACACATTGCGGCTTGACGACACATGCAGCCATTTCACTTCGGGATGGTGGCGATACAAGGCGGCGTTGCTCGTGCCACACAACACACCCATTTCGCAATCGGGCCAATGCGCACGCAAGGGGCGGAACAAACCCGTCATCACAATAGCGTCGCCAATTTTGTTGTCGTGCGACAAAATAAGAATGCGTTGGGTCATGGGGTCAATAGGGCGATAGGGCGGTGCGTTATAAATGACTTGCATCATAGTCGGCAAGCGCGCAAGCGCTTGGCCGTTGGCGCTAGGATGGCGCCGAGATTACTTGAAAGTTTGCGATGTCATTGAACGCGATTTTGGGAACCCGCTTCCCGCTCATCCAAGCACCCATGGCGGGCGTGCAAGACAGTGGCCTAAGCCTTGCCGTCAGCCGCGCGGGCGGCTTGGGGTCTCTGCCTGCGGCCATGCTCGATGCCCAGACCTTGCGTCGTGAACTGCAAGTGCTGCAAAGCAGTGGCTTGCCTTACAACGTCAATTTCTTTTGCCATCAACCGCCGCAGCACACAGCCGCGGCAGAGTCTGCGTGGCAGGCCGCGTTGCTGCCGTATTACCAAGAGTTTGGTATTGACCCAGCGGCGATCCCAGCCTCCGCAGGCCGCCGCCCGTTTGATGACGAAATGGCCGACGTGCTGGAAGCGTTCTCGCCCACGGTGGTCAGTTTTCATTTCGGGCTGCCGCGTCCAGATTTGTTAGCGCGCGTGAAGTTGCGTGGCGCATTTGTGTTGTCTTCCGCCACCACGTTGAATGAAGCGCGTTGGTTGGTTGCCAACGGGGCTGACGGCGTGATTGCGCAAGGGCTTGAGGCCGGTGGGCACCGCGGGCACTTTCTGGACCGCGATGTCAAACAGCAAGCCCATACCTTTGATCTGTTGAAGCAACTGACGCCACACATTCAGGTGCCCATCATTGCAGCGGGAGGTATGGCCGACGCGCAAGGCGTGCAAGCCGCTATGACTGCAGGCGCAGCGGCGGTGCAAGTCGGCACGGCGTTTTTACTCTGTCACGAGGCCAAAACCAGCGCGCTGCATCGGGCACGTTTGAGCGATCAGCAGGCGCCGACGGCATTGACCAATCTGTTCACAGGCGGTTTGGCCCGGGGGTTGTTCAACCGCGTCATGCACGAGTTGGGACCGCAAAGCGCGGCAGCACCGGTTTTCCCGATGGCCACGCAAAGCATCGCACCATTGAGAACCAAAGCTGAGGCGAATCAACGCGATGACTTCACACCGCTCTGGTCAGGGATGAACCGTTCAGGGTGTGTGGCATGTCCGGCCGCCGAAATCGTGCACCAACTGGCCGCAGGTTTTACCCACTAACTCAAGCGGGCAGCATCACCACAAAACGGGCGCCGCCGCCTTCGCGGTCTTCACAGCGCACGGTGCCACCGTGTCGTTGCACGATCGATCGAACCAGCGACAAACCAAGACCGACACCGCCTTCGCGTTCACTCGCGCCGGGTAAGCGGTAAAACGGCTCAAAGATGCGTTCACGCAACGCCGCAGGCACGCCAGGCCCACGGTCGCACACGCACAGGCGCACCCAATGGCGGTTGTGTTCAACCCAGTTTGAAAGTTGCACCTCAATGTCGGATGTGCCATAGCGGCGAGCGTTTTCAAGCAAGTTGCGCAGCATGCGGCGCAGCAGCTTGGCAATGCCTGGGACGACGATGCTTTGTGGGTGAAAACCCAACTCCAAATGGGCCTCTACGCGTGCGCACTCTTCGCTGGCAAGGCCTGTCAGGTCGACAGACTCGACCGTGCCAAGGTCGGCCTCTTTGGCATCCAGACGACTGGCGAGCAAAATTTCATCGATCAACTGGTCGAGCTCACCCACGCTGCGCGAGATTTCTTCTTTCATGGCGGGTGAGGGTGAGTCGCCCATTAACTCCAGGCCCATGCGAATGCGTGTGAGGGGTGACCGTAACTCGTGTGAGGCATTGGCCAGCAGCGATTTGTGCGAGGTGACGAGTTGCTCCACTTGTGCGGCCGCATGGTTGAAGCGTTGAGCGAGGTAAGCAACTTCGTCATTGCCTTGTTCGGCCACCCGGGCCGATAAGTTGCCGGTGCCCCATTGCTCCACACCTTTTTGCAAATTTTCCAAACGGCGCGTCAACCGACGCACGATCGGATAGGTGCCGAGTGCCACGGCGAGTGCCACCAAGCCCAAGGTCCAAGCAAAACCAAAAGGAGGGCGTGACCAAAAGCTGTGGGGCGGGCGTGGCAAATGCACATGCATCAACTCGCCGTTGTGCATGCGCACCATAAACTCTGGGCCAGAGCCAAAATGCCCGGGCGGATGCGACATGTCGGGCCCTTGCAGGGGCGGGGCTTCAACAGGCAAACCATCAGGCGCACGCAAACGCGCCCGACCTTGACCTACCAGCTCGCCCGAGGCGTTGCGCACCACCACTTCGCGAAGAGGTGGCTCGGCGGTGATGCGCAGAATCCAACCCGTCAACAGGGTGAGCACGGCCACCGCCAACACCACCGCCAGCCAAATACGGACATACAACGGCAGATGCAAAGAACGGCTAGGTGAGGTCGATGGCATGTGGGATCAGTCTTGTTGTTTGGCAAACACGTAACCCACGCCGCGTACGGTCAGGATACGTTTGGGGGCTTTCGGGTCGTCTTCAATGGCTGCGCGAATACGGCCCATGTGAACGTCGATCGAGCGGTCGAAGGCTTCGAGCTCACGACCTCGCACGGCTTCCATGATTTGGTCACGCGACAGCACACGGCCTGCGCGCTCGGCCAAGACCCACAGCAAATCAAATTGATATGCCGTGAGGTCGCACACTTTGCCGCGCAAGCTGACCGTGCGTGCATCTCGGTCAAGGTCTAACGAGCCAAATTTGAGCGTTTGGTGAGTGGCTTCGGCCGCCTCGCCGGGCGCGTGGCGACGTAGCACAGCGCGAATACGCGCCAGCAGTTCACGGGGTTCGAAGGGTTTGGGTAAGTAATCGTCGGCGCCGAGCTCTAGGCCAACAATGCGATCCATGGGGTCGCCTTTGGCGGTCAGCATCAACACGGGTGTTTGTGCCAAGGGGCCAGGCAACGCACGGATGCGTTTGCAGACGTCGAGGCCATCGATGTCGGGCAGCATCAAGTCCAGCAGCACCATCGCGGGCGCGATGTCTTGTAGCGCTTTGAGGCCACTGAGTCCATTGGCCGCATGCTGCACGGTAAAACCAGATTGCTGGAGGTATTCGCTCACCATGTTGGCGAGGCGGTGGTCGTCTTCGATCAAGAGCAAGGTGTTCATGGTGCGCTCATCATGCCTTGCCTTGTGTGAGCTTGTCTGTCGATCAGGTAAAGACAACGTAAATCAGGGCGGTGTGCCCCCCACGGGCAAGATACGGGAGGCGAGCCAGACCAACAACAACACCGGTGCACCGAGCAAGGCGGTGCTGGTGAAGAACGCTTCGTAGCCATGTGCGTCGACATACACCCCCGAGAAACCAGCCAACCATTTGGGGGCGAGCAGCATCATGGAGCTGAACAGGGCGTACTGCGTGGCCGAATAGTTGATGTTGGTTAAGCTAGACAAGTACGCAATGAATGCCGCAGAGGCGATGCCGCTGGCCAAGTTGTCGGCTGAGATGACCCATACCAAAGCCGTCAGGTCATGCCCGCGTGTGGCCAACCACGCAAATAACAAATTGGTGATGGCGCTCAGCACGGCGCCCAGCATGAGGATGCGCATCACGCCTAAACGCATCGACAGCACGCCACCAATGAAAGCGCCCAACAAAGTCATGATGACGCCAAACACTTTGGTGACGGCGGCCACTTCGTCTTTGGTGTAGCCCATGTC
>CANCGU010000007.1 GCA_947377705.1 Comamonadaceae bacterium | reverse complement strand
ATTAATTAGATGCTCAAGGCATAATGATGCGGCACATTACCCAGCCACGCCATGAACCTACATCAGTTTCGCTTCGTCCAAGAAGCCGTCCGCCGCAACCTCAACCTCACCGAGGTGGCCAAATCGCTGCACACCTCCCAGCCCGGCGTCTCCAAAGCCATCATTGAGCTGGAAGAAGAGCTGGGCATCGAAATCTTCTCGCGTCACGGCAAACGCCTCAAGCGCGTGACCGAGCCAGGCCAGCATGTGCTGCGTAGCATCGAGGTGATATTGCGCGAAGTGGGCAACCTCAAGCGCATTGGCGAGCAGTTCAGCGCCGAAGACAGCGGCACATTGTCGATTGCCACCACCCATACCCAAGCCCGCTATGTACTGCCCGTGCCCGTGGCCAAGTTGCGCGAGGCCTACCCCAATGTGAACATCAGCCTGCACCAAGGCGCCCCCGCGCAAGTGGCACAAATGGTGATGGATGAAGTGGCCGAGATTGGCATTGCCACTGAGTCACTGTCTGAATACCCCGACCTGGTGACACTGCCCTGCTATGAGTGGGAACACATGTTGGTCATCCCCAAATCACACCCGCTCGCGGGCAAAGTGCGCATCACGCTCGAAGACTTGGCGGCCGAACCCATCATCACCTACCACCCGTCCTTCACTGGCCGCACCCGCATTGACAAAGCCTTTGCTGCCAAAAACCTCACCCCGCGCATCGCGCTAGAAGCGATTGACTCTGACGTCATCAAAACCTACGTGCGCTTAGGGCTGGGCGTGGGCATCGTGGCCGAGATGGCCGTGAAAGACGGCTTGGACGACGACCTGGTTGCCCGCCCAGCATCGCAGCTGTTTGGCAAAAACGTGGCGCGTATTGCCTTCAAACGCAGCGCCTACATTCGCCACTTTGTGTATGACTTTGCCGCGCTCTTGAGTGACCGCCTCGACCGCAACCTCATCATGAAGGCCCTCGACGGCCACCCCACTGATTTCAATATGTGAGCCCTGTGATGACCACTCCACACTTAGACACCAAATTCCCCAAAATCGGCACCACCATCTTCACCGTCATGTCGGCCTTGGCCACTGAGAAGAATGCCGTCAACCTCGGCCAAGGCTTCCCCGACTTTGACTGCGACCCCAAGCTCGTAGCCTGTGTCAACGACGCCATGACCCACGGCCTCAACCAATACCCGCCCATGACCGGTGTGCCTGCGCTGCGCGAAGCCGTGGCGGACAAGATTGAGTCGCTCTACCAATACAGCTACGACCCCACCAGCGACATCACCATCACGGCGGGTGCGACGCAAGCCATCCTCAGCATCATCTTGGCCGTGGTGCGTGCGGGTGACGAGGTGATCGTGCTCGAACCCTGCTACGACAGCTACATCCCTAACATCGACATGGCCGGTGGCGTGGCCGTGCGTGTGCCGCTCACCCCTGGCACCTTCCGCCCCGACTTCGACAAAATCGCGTCTGCCATCACACCCAAAACACGCGCCATCATCGTCAACAGCCCGCACAACCCTAGCGCCACCGTTTGGACGCGAGAGGAAATGCTCAAGCTGCAAGAACTGCTCGCACCAACGAACATCGTGCTCATCAGCGACGAGGTGTACGAGCACATGGTCTACGCCCCACTGCAACACCTGAGTGCGTCCAGCTTTCCTGGCTTGGTCGAACGTGCTTTCATCGTGTCGAGCTTTGGCAAAACCTTCCACGTCACTGGCTGGAAAATTGGCTATGTCGCAGCGCCTGCTGAGTACAGCGCCGAGTTCCGCAAAGTGCACCAGTTCAACGTATTCACCGTCAACACGCCCGTGCAACACGGCTTGGCCGCGTACCTGAAAGACCCTCAGCCCTACTTGCAACTGCCCGCCTTCTACGCGGCCAAGCGCGACTTGTTTCGCCAGGGCTTGGCACAAACCAAGTTTGAGCTCCTGCCCTCTGAAGGCAGCTACTTTCAGTGCGTGCGCATTGCCAACTTGGGCGTGCCCGAAAAAGACCTAAGCGAAGCCGACTTCTGCAAATGGCTCACGTCTGAGATCGGCGTCGCCACCATTCCCCTGTCAGCTTTTTACGCCGATGGCTTTGACCAACGCGTGGTTCGCTTTTGCTACGCCAAGAAAGACGACACCTTAAAGCTCGCCTTAGAGCGCTTGGCCCGTTTGTAAAAGTCCAAGCGTCTAAACGACCAACGAACGCCTCGTCATGCAAGCCTTGCTCAACGCCATTGCCACCATGGCACATTCCACAGACGCACACCGTGTGTTTCATGGCCGAGGTGGTCTGCACCCGGGCTGCGAGCAGTGGGCGCTCGACGCCTTCCCGCCCGTCTTCGTGCTCACCAGCTTCAAACCCACCACCGACGACGAACTGGCCGCTGTTCATGCGGCCTTACAAACACGCTGGCAACACATTGCCCCCGAGCAGCCGCTCAACTGGGTGTTTCAATGCCGCCATGAAAGCCAAACCGAAACCCGGCTGATGAGCGGCGCCGTGCCCGAGCCCCATGTGGTGACCGAGCAAGGCGCACGCTTTCGCGTGCATGTGCTCAAAGGCCAAAACCATGGCCTGTTTCTCGACATGGCTGAAGGCCGTCGCTGGGTGCGCGCGCATTTGGCCGCCCGCCCCAAACTCAAAGTGCTCAACCTGTTTGCCTACACCTGCGCCTTCTCCGTCGTGGCCCAGCAAGCCGGGGCCAAACATGTGGTGAACGTGGACATGAGCCACGGCGCCATGGCCACGGGCCAACAAAACCACCAGCTCAACGGCCTGCACTCGGGCGCCAGTTTTTTAGCGCACGACATTTTCAAAACCTGGGGCAAGATCACCCGCAGCGGGCCTTATGGGCTGGTCATCGTCGACCCACCCAGTTACCAAAAAGGCAGCTTTGTCGCCACCAAAGATTACGCCCGCCTCATGCGCCGCCTGCCAGAGTTGTTAGCCCCCGGCGGACAAGCCCTGCTGTGCCTCAACGCGCCCGAACTGGGCCTCGCTTTTTTACAAGACCAAATGCAAGAACTCGCCCCCGAGCTGACCTTTGAACAGCGCGTGCCCAACCCTGCGGTGTTTGCAGACGTGTCACCCGAGCGCGCACTCAAAGTGCTGGTTTACAAGGCCCCCGAGCTATGAGATCGCCCATTTCGGTGGTCGATGTCGACCGCCCTGAAACCTGGACGCGCTACCGCAACGGCCTGTGCGACAGCTGCGCTGCCAACTGCTGCACCATGCCCGTCGAAGTCAAGCTGGCAGACTTGGTGCGCTTAGAACTCGTCGACCCGTTTGAAGCCGAACACGAAGAACCCAAACAAATCGCCAAGCGCCTGAGCAAAGCCGGTTTGATTGAACACTTCAACTTCAAAAACAGCATCTTCACCCTCGCCCGCCGCGCCAGTGGCGACTGCCAGTTTTTAGATGCCAAAACTCGCCGCTGCACCGTGTACGACCAACGTCCCAACACCTGCCGACTGCATCCGCAAGTGGGACCTCGGCCGAATCATTGCCCGTTTGGAGCGGTGAAAAAAACGCGCTAAAACTCAATAACTCAACTGCTGCCAAGCCTTATCCAGCCGCTTCACACTCACCGGCTGCGGCGTGCGCAGCTCTTGCGCGAAGAAGCTCACGCGCAGCTCTTCCAGCAGCCACCTGAACTCTTGCATGCGTGCATCGGTCACGCCTTTGCGCTCGGCCACCAAGCGCCAATACTTTTGTTCCAGCGGTTTGAGTTCAGCCAGTTTGGTGGCATCGCGTGCAGCATCGGCGCGCAGCTTGTCTAGGCGCAGCACCACGGCTTTGAGGTAGCGCGCAAAGTGTTGCAGCTGTGTGTAGGGCGTCTCGGTGATGAAGCGTTTGCCCACCAAGCGCTGCAGTTGTTGCGCGGCATCGGCCACACTGTCGGGGCTGACCTTGATGTCTTTCACTTTGCGGCTGGCGGCCGCAAACTCGGTCAACACCGTGCCCGCCAAACGCGCCACTTCGTTGGCAATGAGGGTGAGTCGCCCACGCCCTTCGTCCAAGCGGCGCTTGAAGTCGGCCTCGCAAGTGGGCAATGGGTCGAGCAAGAAAGCGCGATCGAGTGCCACATCCAAAATTTGCTGCTTGAGTTCCTCTGCCGTTCCTCCACCCGAGCCATCGGGCGACCTACCCACCATCATGTACGCGACCGACATTTTTTGCAGGTCGGGCAAGTTTTTCTCAAGGTACTTCAGCGCGTCTTTGATTTGCATCGCAAACAAACGGCGCAAGCCCGCACGATGTTTGGCGGCCGCCACCTCGGGCTCGTCAAACACTTCAATGCACACGGCATCACCCACATCCACCAACGCCGGAAAACCAATCAGGGTTTGCGACCCCTTGGTGATTTCCATCAGCTCAGGCAGCTCACCAAAGGTCCAAGTGGTGTAGCGCTGCTCCGCAGGCGAAGAAGATGCAGCAACAGACGCCCCTTTGCTAGAAGGTGTTGGCTGATGGGGCACAGCGGGCAACGATTTCTGTGAGGCATGAGGCGCCCGCTGTGTCCCATCAGCCGACGCCGCAGCATCATCAACGCCAAGACCAGCGCCAGAACCCGAAAGAGTACCCACACCTTTCAAAGCCGCCAAAGCCTGAAACGCCCCCCGCGCCTGACTACCCAGTTCGGCCTTCAAAGCGCCAAGATTGCGCCCATGCCCCAACTGCCGCCCATGCTCATCCACCACACGAAAGTTCATGAACAAATGCGGCGGCAACATGTCAAGCTTAAAGTCTGCGCGCTTCACATCCACTTGCGTTTCGGCACGCACCAGTTTCAGCAAAGCATCGGACAACGCACCCGCACCAAACACATCGTCTTCGCATAAAGCCGCCGTCAAACGCGCCGCGCTGTCAGGCAGCGGCACCAAGCGCGAGCGGGGTCGCTGATGCAGCGTTTTCAGCAGCGCAAGCACTTTTTGGTTCAGCATGCCGGGCACCAGCCACTCGGTGCGTTCTTCGTTCACTTGGTTGAGCACAAACAGCGGCACGGTCACAGTCAAGCCGTCTTTGGCGTCACCGGGTTCGTGCAGGTAGTCAGCGGTGCAATCCACCCCGCCCATGCGCAATGTTTTGGGAAACGCTTGCGTGGTGATGCCTGCTGCCTGGTGGCGCATCAGTTCTTCACGGCTCAGGCACAGCAGCTTGGGCTGGCGTTTCACCTCTTCGCGGTACCAATGCTCTAGCGTGACCAAGCTGCACACATCGGCTGGCAGTTGCTGGTCGTAAAACGCGTAGATGAGCGCATCGTCCACCAACACGTCTTGGCGGCGTGACTTATGTTCTAGCTCCTCCACTTGCGCAATAAGTTTTTGATTGGCCGCGAGGAATGGCAGCTTGGTGTCAAGCTCGCCCGCCACCAGTGCTTCGCGAATGAAGATTTCGCGCGCGCCCACCAAGTCCACTTTGCTATAGCTCACACGGCGGCCGTTGTAGACCACCAAGCCATACAGCGTAGCCCGCTCCAGCGCTTTGACTTCGCCCGCTTTCTTTTCCCAATGCGGGTCGAGCAATTGTTTTTTTAGCAAATGACCGCCCACCTGCTCTAGCCACTGCGGCTCCATGGCGGCAATGCCACGGCCAAACAAACGCGTGGTTTCCACCAACTCGGCCACCACAATCCAACGGCCCGGTTTTTTGCGCAAGTGCGCGCCGGGGTGACGGTAAAACTTGATGCCCCGCGCGCCCAAATACGCCTCGTCGTCTTCAAGCTTGCAGCCCACGTTGCCCAGCAAGCCTGCCAACATGGACAGGTGCAATTGGTCGTAGCTGGCGGGCAAGGTGTTGATGCGCCACTTATGTTCGGTGACCACTGTCAACAGTTGGGTGTGCGTGTCGCGCCACTCGCGCACACGGCGCACGTTGATGAAGTTTTGACGCAGCAGCGCTTCGTATTGGCGGTTGCTCAGCTTGTGCTCAGTGGGCACACCCGTCGCGCCGACTTTCACCGCGCCTTGCTTGCTTTGTGGCTGTTTGACCGCAATTTGCTGCTTCATGCTGGCAGGCAGATGGGGCTTGCCGCCGCGTGAGTTCTCAAGCCACTTCCACAGGTTGAGGTAGCCGCTGAATTCACTGCGGTCGTCGTCAAACTTGGCGTGCGCTTGGTCGGCGGCGGCCTGCGCCTCCATCGGGCGGTCGCGCACGTCTTGCACGCTCAGGGCCGAAGCAATGATGAGCACTTCGTCCAAAGCGTTGCGGTCACGCGCTTCCAAAATCATGCGGCCCACGCGGGGGTCAAGCGGCAAACGCGACAGCTCGCTCCCCATGGGTGTGAGTTCGTTGTCGTCATCCACTGCGCCGAGTTCGCTCAGCAGTTGGTAGCCATCCGCAATCGCTTTGGGGCGCGGGGCTTCGAGGAACGGGAACTGCTCCACATTGCCCAAGTGCAGCGACTTCATGCGCAAAATCACGCCCGCGAGCGAGCTGCGCAAAATTTCGGGGTCGGTAAATTTCGTTCTGCCGTTGAAATCCACCTCGTCATACAAGCGGATGCAAATGCCGTTGGCCACACGGCCGCAACGGCCTGCACGTTGATTGGCTGCGGCTTGGCTGATGGGCTCGACCATCAGCTGCTCGACCTTGCTGCGCCAGCTGTAGCGCTTGACGCGCGCCGTGCCTGCATCAATCACATAGCGAATGCCGGGCACGGTGAGTGAGGTTTCAGCCACGTTGGTGGCCAGCACGATGCGGCGTCCACCACGGGTGTCAAACACACGGTCTTGCTCGGCGCTAGAGAGACGCGCAAACAAAGGCAGCACCTCGGCGCTACGCATGACAGGGCTGTGGCTCAGGTGCGCACGCAAGTGGTCAGCGGCTTCCCGAATTTCACGCTCGCCCGGCAAGAACACCAAGATGTCGCCCTGCTGCGATGGGTTGCTCCACAGCTCGTCCACGCCGTCGGCAATGGCGTTGTTCAGGTCGTAGTCGCGCTTTTCTTCAAACGGGCGGTAGCGCATCTCCACCGGAAAGGTGCGACCCGACACCATGAGCACGGGTGCTGGTCCCTTGCTTGACGCAAAGTGTTGCGCAAATCGGTCGGCATCAATCGTGGCCGAGGTGACGATGATTTTGAGGTCGGGCCTGCGCGGCAGGATTTCGCGCAAGTAGCCCAGCAAAAAGTCGATGTTCAGGCTGCGCTCGTGGGCCTCGTCGATGATGATGGTGTCGTAGGCTTTGAGCAGCGGGTCGTTTTGCGTTTCAGCCAACAAAATACCGTCGGTCATCAGCTTGACCGACGCATCTTTGCTCAAACGGTCCTGAAAGCGCACTTTGAAACCCACCACCTCGCCCAGCGGGGTTTTGAGCTCTTCGGCAATGCGCTTGGCCACCGAGCTGGCGGCAATGCGGCGCGGCTGGGTGTGGCCGATGATTTGTTTGCGTTGACCTGGCTTGGGGTTAGGCCCCAATTCACGCCCCTGCCCTCTGCCCAAAGCCAGCGCCATTTTGGGCAGCTGCGTGGTTTTGCCCGAGCCCGTTTCACCGCAAACGATGATGACTTGATGCGCCTGCATGGCAGCCATGATTTCCTCGCGTCTGGCCGAGACGGGCAACGATTCTGGAAATTCAATCTGGAAGGAAACGGGCGTAGACAAAACAGGCACTAACTTGATAGACAATCCGCAATTATCCCCGTCCGGCCATCACCGAGAACGCTCACTCACTTACCCGCCACAAACCAGCCCACATGTCCGCCGTTTTTGACTTCACCTTTGTGCCTTGGTTCCGTTCGGTCGCGCCCTACATTCACATGCATCGCGGCAAGACCTTTGTGGTCGGTATCGCAGGCGAAGCCATTGCTGCCGGCAAGCTGCCCAATTTGGCGCAGGACTTGGCGCTCATCCAAAGCATGGGCGTGCGCATTGTGTTGGTTCACGGCTTTCGCCCTCAGGTCAACGAACAACTGGCCGCCAAAGGCCATGCGCCCCATTACTCACACGGCATGCGCATCACCGACGGTGTGGCACTCGACTGTGCGCAAGAGGCGGCAGGCCAACTGCGCTTTGAGATTGAGGCGGCTTTCAGCCAAGCCCTGCCCAACACACCCATGGCCGGTGCCACGGTGCGCGTGATTTCAGGCAACTTCATCACCGCTCGCCCCGTGGGCATCTTGGACGGCATCGACTTTCAACACTCGGGCCTCGTGCGCAAGGTGGATGTGGCGGGCATTACCCAAACGCTCGCTGCGGGTTCGATGGTGCTCATCTCGCCGTTTGGCTTCTCACCCACGGGCGAAGCGTTCAACCTGACCATGGAAGAAGTCGCCACTTCAGTGGCCACGGCGCTGCAAGCCGATAAGCTGATTTTTGTCACTGAAACTCCAGGCATTCGCATCAACCCCGCTGAGCCTGCGAGCGAAGACAACCCCATCGACACCGAGTTGCCCTTGGCAGCCGCCAAACAACTTCTGGCCACCCTGCCCCACACCACAGACCCCTCCGACATCGCGTTTTACTTGCAGCATTGCGTCAAAGCCTGTGAGACGGGCGTGGAGCGTAGCCACATCTTGCCGTTTGCGGTGGATGGCTCGCTGCTGCTGGAGGTGTACATGCATGACGGCATTGGCACCATGGTGGTCGACGAGAAACTGGAAAGCCTGCGCGAAGCCACGCATGAAGACGTGGGCGGCATCTTGCAGCTCATTGAGCCGTTTGAAAAAGACGGCACCTTGGTCAAGCGCGACCGCAACGAGATTGAACGCGATGTGGGCCAATACACCGTCATCGAACATGACGGCGTCATCTTTGCCTGTGCAGCGCTCTACCCCTACCCTGAAGCCCAAACCGCGGAGATGGCGGCGCTCACCGTGTCACCCCAATCACAAGGTCAAGGCGATGGCGAGAAGGTGCTCAAGCGCATCGAACAACGCGCACGCAACAAAGGCCTCAAGAGCATTTTTGTCTTGACCACACGCACCAAGCATTGGTTCTTGAAACGCGGTTTTGTGCAGGTCGACCCCGACTGGCTGCCCGAAGCGCGCAAGCGCAAATACAACTGGGACCGCAAGAGCTTGGTTCTGGTGAAGAAGCTGTCATGACAAACGGGGCTTAAAAGCCCCGTTTTTTATTGATAAATTACGCCGCTACGTCTTCGCCAGCGTTCCTGTCAGTCGTCACCGGTTGAGACAGCAAGCGGATGAAGGCGGCCAAGACCAATAACCCCAACCCCACAAACGCCACAAACGACCAGTTGGCAATCGAACCGCCTAAAAAGGTCCAATCCACTTTGCTGCAATCGCCACCACCCTTAAAAATCATGGGAATGGCGCGTTGTAGTGGGAAAGTTTCGATCATGCCGTAGAAGTCGCGGCCACACGACACCACCTCGGGTGGGTACCACTGCAGCCACGTTTGGCGTGCGGCCACATAGGCTCCGCCACCGGCCAACAGCACCAGCACACTGCCAACCGTCAACGAGGCGGTACGACCTGACAAGCCTGCGCCCAACAAGGCCACCAAACCCATCAGCACCATCACATAGCGTTGCACGATGCACATGGGGCAAGGCTCTAAACCCACCACATGTTGTAAATACATGCCAAAGCTCAACAAAGCGGCACACACCAGGAAGATAAACAAGCAAATGCGGCGAGGACTATCCAAAAGTTTTACAAACACAACTGTCTCCAAAGGGGCTAGGTCCGATTGTCGCTGTGAAACAATGAGGTCTGACGCGATCAGCGCACATTACCCGATACAAAGCCATGACTTTACGCACGCCACAGCTCGCCGATACGCCCCGTTTACACAACTTCGTCAACCAACTGGACGCTTTGCTCGACAGCACCTCCGACGAAGTCGCCATTTTGGCAAGTGGCAAAACCCTGCTGGCTGATTTGGTGAGCCAAGACGATTGGCTACCCGACGACTACGCCCAACCTAACCCCGAGCGCTACCAACAGTTCTTGCTCTATGCCGACCCGGATGACCGTTTTTCGGTGGTGAGTTTTGTGTGGGGCCCTGGCCAAGCCACCCCCATTCACGACCACACCGTCTGGGGCTTGATTGGTATGTTGCGTGGCGCCGAGCTGTGTCAGCCCTTTGCCAAAAACGCACAAGGCCATTGGCAGCCCAGCGGCGAGCAAACCCGATTGACGCCAGGCCATGTGGAAGCCGTTTCGCCCACGATTGGCGATGTGCACCGTGTATGGAACGCCCTGAGCGACCAAGCCTCCATCAGCATCCATGTGTACGGCGCCAACATTGGCAAGGTGAGCCGCCATGTGTTTCATGAAGACGGGACGGTGAAAGAATTTATCTCTGGCTACAGCAATGCCCAAGCACAAGCGCCGCTTGAGTTCCCCCTCGCTGCCTATGCAAGCATTCGCGAAACCCTTTTGCAACGCCAAGAAATTGCCATCCTCGACGTGCGCGAGGAAGACCCATTTGCCCAATGCCACCCATTGTTTGCAGCCAACCTGCCAGTGGGCCGCATCGAAGCCGATGCATGGACACGCATCCCCCGCTTGGACACCTTCACCGTGGTGTACGGCACCGCCTTCAACGGCGACGACCTGGCCCTGCCCGCAGCCCGCACCTTGAAGCGCATGGGCTACACGAATGTGCACCTACTCGCAGGCGGTCTGCAAGGCTGGCAAGACGCCGGCGGCGAAGTGTTCCGTGATGTCAACGTGCCTAGCAAATCGTTTGGCGAGTTGGTCGAATCCAAGCGCCACACACCGTCACTCTCGGCCCAAGAGGTCAAAGCCTTGATTGATGCCAAAGCCGATGTCGTGGTGATGGACGCACGCCGTTTTGACGAATATCAAACCATGAGTATTCCCAGCGGCATCAGCGTGCCTGGAGCCGAGCTGGTGTTGCGCGCACGCGCCCTAGCGCCCAATGTGACCACGCGCATCATCGTCAACTGCGCGGGCCGCACACGCAGCATCATTGGCACGCAGTCGCTCATCAACTCAGGCATTCCCAACCCCGTGAGCGCCCTGCGCAACGGCACGATTGGCTGGACCTTGGCAGGCCAAGAACTGGTCAAAGGTGCGCGTGACCATTTCCCCGAAGTTGACGATGCCACCCGAGCCAAAGCCGCAGCCAGCGCGTTCGCCGTGGCCATGCGTGCCGGGGTGAAGCGCGTGCACATGGATGAAGTCAACGTCTGGCTGGCCGACCCCACACGCACCACCTATTTCTTTGATGTGCGCACGCCCGAAGAATACGCCGCAGGCCATGTGGCCGGTGCGCGCAGCGCCCCCGGTGGCCAACTGGTGCAAGAGACCGACCATCAAGCGGCCGTGCGCGGCGCACGCTTGGTACTGTGCGACAACGATGGGGTACGCGCCCACATGTCAGCTTCGTGGCTGGCCCAAATGGGCTGGGAGGTGTATGTGCTGCATGGTCTGACCGCCGAAGACTTCACACACACCGACATGCCGCCACCGCGCGTGCCTGAACCGCAAAGCCAAGTGACCGCAGTGAAGGCTGACCAAGTTAAAACTTGGCTAGCCGACCGCAACAGCCACACCGTGGTACTCGACTTCAGCACCAGCGCCCAGTACATCCAAGGCCACATCCATAGCGCTTGGTGGGTGCTGCGCACGCAGCTCAAAGAGTCACTCACCGCGGCACACAAAGGCTACCGCTATGTGTTGACCTGCAGCGACGGCAGCGTGTCGCGCTTTGCGTTGGCTGAGGTTCAAGCGGCTGTCAAACCAGGCGTGGACGTGGTGTGGCTCGAAGGCGGCAACGCCGCTTGGGTGGCCGCCGGTGGCAAGCTCAACACAGGCGCGCACCAAATGGCGGTCGAACGTGTCGACCGCTACCGTCGCCCCTATGAAGGCACCAACAACCCCGTAGAAGCCATGCAGGGCTACCTCGATTGGGAGTTTGGTTTGGTCGAACAGCTCGCTCGCGATGGCACACACCATTTCAAAGTCATCTAAGCCCCAGCCTTTCTAAGCGTTCTCAAACATTGCTACAGTCTTGTTTTAGTTTTTAACCCTCATTTAAGAGAAGCACATCACATGTCACGCACCGTTCAATGCATCAAACTCGGCACCGAAGCAGAGGGCCTCGATTTGCCACCCTACCCAGGCGAGTTGGGCAAGCGCATTTGGGAAAGCGTTAGCAAGCAAGCTTGGGCCGATTGGATCAAGCAACAAACCATGTTGGTCAACGAAAACCGTTTGAACTTGGCCGACCTGCGCGCCCGTGAATACTTGAAGCGCCAAATGGAAAAACATTTCTTTGGCGATGGTGCTGACGCCGTACAAGGCTACGTGCCCCCTAGCGCTTAACCCGCGTGGTTCGTTCACACGAACTACATGCATGGCACGGCTGCGACAGCTGGTGCCACACCCAAGCCAGCTTTGACGAGCTGGCTTTTCTACGTTTGTGGCACGACTGGGCAGCTGACGATGACCGCCCCACTCGCTTGCATGTGGTGGCACACACCGCACAGCCTTTGCACGCCGACGCGTTGCTCGGTGCCGCCAAGACGCAGCCTGAACTCTTGCCCTTGGCCCAACAACTGGCGGCGCAATGCTGGGGCTTGTTGCCTGGCATTCACCGTTTGCGGTTTGCGTTGAATACGCCAACCCATCACCACCTCGACGCGGGTTTGCTGCTCACCCTGTGCGTGGGGCCTCATGACGCATGGCCCGAATTTGCCGACGTGCTGCACGCACACCCCACGGGCCCCTGCCAAGCACACACTGATGCATCAACCTTGCATGCACGCACCGTCACAGTGATTGGCTCGGGCATTGCAGGTGCCGGTACCGCACGCGCACTGGCTGAACGCGGATGGCAAGTGACGGTGCTTGATGCAGGCGCTGCGCCTGCCGCCGGGGCATCCGGCCTGCCCGTGGGCGTGGTGGCACCGCACACCTCACACGACGACAGCGGCGTGTCACGCCTTTCTCGCGCCGGCTTGCGGCTCATGATGCAAACCATGCGCCTGCTGCTGACAGAAGGCGTGGACTGGGGCTGCACTGGCGTGCGCGAACGTCGCTTGCCCGGAAAAACCCGACGCGGTGGCGTACCGCTGAGTTGGCTGGTCGAACACGCCCACACAGCGAACGACTGGACACACAAAGCACCACCGCCCGCACCCGATGACGCATATTGGCACCCACGGGGTGCTTGGCTGCGACCCGTGCAACTGGTGCGCGCATTGCTCGACCACCCGAACATTCGATGGCAAGGCCACGCCAAAGTAGATGCACTGAAGTGCCTCACACACGAGGCGTCCACACCTCACGTTGAAAACACAAGCGTTTCAAAGTGGCAAATGCTGCAAGGCAGTACCGTTCTAGGCGAATCATCTCGCGTGGTGTTGGCCGCAGGACCTGGCTCTGCCGCACTCATTGCCACCGCCACGCAAGACGGCAGCGCTCCACGCATCAACCCGCTGCGCGGACAAATCTCTTGGGGCTTGATGGCCGATGTCCCTGACAACGCGCGACTGCCTACGAGCCCCGTGAATGGCAATGGCAGCTTTGTGCACAACATCACGTCGTCCGACGGACCCGCTTGGTACACAGGCGCCACATATGACCGCCTCCACAGCGACGCCCGTGTGTTGGACAGCGACCATGCCGAGAACTTAGAGCGCTTGAGGGCTTTAGAGCCAGACACGGCAGCCACACTTGCCCCCTTGTTTGCCACCGTCGGCACAGCCACCCCACGCGTACACGGCTGGGCAGGTGTGCGCTGCGGCGTGCACGACCGCTTGCCCATGACAGGCCGTGTGCCCGACACGCCCGAGGGTTTGTACATGAACACCGCCATGGGCTCGCGCGGTTTGACGCTGAGTTTGCTCTGCGGTGAATTACTGGCCGCACAATGGCATGGCGAGCCGTTGCCCATCGAAGCGCGACTCGCCAAATTTTTAGATGCGACGCGCTTCAAGCCTAGGGCTTGAGCACACAAGCACCACACACATCGCACGAGCATCCAAAACATGACACAAGCTTCACATGACCACGCAGCGCACACCGACACGGCAGGCATGCAAGCCCCAGAACCCGTGAGCCTGGCACAAGCCTTTTGGTTTTGGTTCAAGCTCGGCTTCATCAGCTTTGGGGGGCCAGCGGGACAAATTGCCATCCTGCACCAAGAGCTGGTGGAGCGTCGGCGTTGGTTGTCGGAGCGACGTTTTTTGCATGCGCTCAACTACTGCATGGTGTTGCCAGGGCCTGAAGCCCAACAGCTGGTGACCTACATCGGCTGGCTCATGCACAAGCGTTGGGGCGGCGTGGTGGCAGGTGCGTTGTTTGTGCTGCCGTCGTTGGCCATCCTCATGGCGCTGTCATGGGTGTACATCGCCTTGGGTGATGTGCCGTGGATTGCAGGCTTGTTCTTTGGCATCAAGCCTGCAGTCACCGCCATCGTGGTGCAAGCAGCGCATCGGATGGGTTCGCGCGCGTTGAAGAACAACGCCTTGTGGGCCATCGCCGCGGCATCGTTTGTGGCCATCTTTGCACTCGATGCCCCCTTCCCGCTCATCGTGGGTGTGGCCGCTGCGGTGGGTTATGTGGGTGGCCGCGTGTCGCCCCACACCTTTCAAATGGGAGGTGGCCATGGTGCGTCAAATGCCTCATATGGCCCGGCTTTGATTGACGACCACACACCCCCACCCGCACATGCACATTTCAGCTACACAAGCTTGGTACAAGTGCTGTGCGCAGGTGCGGTGCTGTGGACGGTACCTATGGGGGTGTTGTATGCGGTGTTTGGCTGGGAACACAGCTTCACGCAAATGGGCTGGTTCTTCACGAAAGCCGCCTTGCTCACCTTTGGTGGCGCGTATGCCGTGCTGCCCTATGTGTTTCAAGGCGCTGTCAACCAGTTTGGCTGGGTCACGCCCACGCAAATGATGGACGGGTTGGCCTTGGGAGAAACCACCCCCGGTCCGCTCATCATGGTGGTGGCGTTTGTGGCGTTCATCGGTGGCTATGTCAAAGCGCTGCTCGGGCCTGAGAGTCTGTTGGCAGCAGGGGCATTGGCCGCTTGCTTGGTCACATGGTTCACCTTCTTGCCCTCGTTCATCTTTATCCTGGCAGGCGGCCCCTTGGTCGAGAGCACGCACCGTAACCTCAAATTCACCGCGCCCCTGACGGCCATCACCGCAGCCGTGGTAGGCGTCGTGCTCAACCTCGCCTTGTTCTTTGGCTATCACCTCTTGTGGCCCGAAGGATTTGCAGGGGCGTTCGATGTGCGCTCGGCGCTCATCGCCATAGGTGCGGCGGTGGCGTTGTTCAAATACAAACGCGGCGTGATGGAAGTCATCGCCCTGTGCGCCTTGGTGGGTTTGGCGGTCAAACTCATCCCTCTTTAAAACATGCACACCCTGGAAGAACTGCAAAGCGGTGAATTGGCGGGCATTCAACGCTTGCAATTGCGTTGTGGGCTGAGCGAGTTTCCACGCGAAATTTTTGAGCTGGCTGACTCGCTGGAAATACTAGATTTATCTGGCAATCAGCTCATCGTCCTCCCCGATGACCTGCCACGCTTGCACAAGCTGCGCGTGATTTTTTGCTCGGACAACCCGTTCACTGAACTGCCCGAAGTGCTGGGCCAATGCACGCAGCTCAGCATGGTGGGATTCAAAGCCAACCGCATTGCGCATGTATCGCCCAAGGCTTTGCCACCGCAGTTACGTTGGCTCATCCTCACCGACAACATGCTCACCACATTGCCTGCTGAGATTGGCCAATGCACACACATGCAAAAGCTGATGCTGGCAGGCAACCAACTGCGCACCTTGCCACCCGAGCTGGCCAACTGCACACACTTAGAGCTGCTGCGCATTTCGGCCAACCAACTGACTGAGCTGCCAGATGCGTTGCTGCAACTGCCACGCCTCACATGGCTGGCGTTTGCAGGCAACCCATTGACACACGCGCTTGAAACGCAAACCTTGGCCAACGCACCCACGCCACACATGGCATGGCATCAGATACAACTGCAACACAAATTAGGCGAAGGTGCATCGGGTGTGATTCACCAAGCCGTGCTACGGACAGACCAAGGGGAACAAGCGGTGGCGGTGAAGCTGTTCAAAGGCGCCGTCACCAGCGATGGCTTGCCTGACTGCGAAATGGCCGCCTGCATGCACGCAGGCGCACACCCGCATTTGGTCTCAGCCATCGGACGCGTGACGGCACACCCAGACCACACGCAAGCCTTGGTCATGCCGCTGGTGCAGCCAGCGTTTGGCAACCTGGCTGGTCCACCCAGCCTAGAAAGCTGCACGCGCGATGTCTACGCAGATGGCAAAAAGTTGGATGGGTCCGCCACGCTGCGCATCGCGAAAGGCATGGCATCAGCCACCCGGCATTTGCACAAGCACGGCATCATGCATGGCGACTTGTATGCGCATAACATTTTGCACACGCCGCAAGGGGATGCCCTGCTGAGCGACTTTGGCGCAGCCACGTTCTTTGATGTGAACGATGCAGCGTTGGCGCAAAGTTTAGAAAAACTCGAAGTGCGTGCCTTAGGTTGCTTGCTGGAAGAGCTGGCATTGCTTTGCCATGCCACGCCAGCACATGCAAGCCAACGCCAAGCCTTGGCCCAACTTGCACAAAGGTGTATGTCAGACGGCCTCACTGAACGCCCCAACTTGGCACACATCTGCGCCGAGCTGGAAGCCTTAGCGCCTTAGCACTTTATGCGCCGTGCATGACGAATCTATGACATAGAGTTGTCATGAATAAACGGTAATATTGTTTTCATGAAACACGGCACACTCCTCGCAGCCATTGATTTAGGCTCCAACAGCTTTCGCCTAGAAATCGGTCGCTACGACCACGGCCAAATTCAACGCGTGGCCTACCTGAAAGAGACCGTTCGTCAAGGCAACGGTTTAGACGAAAACCGCAACCTCACCGACGAAGCCATGCAACGCGGTTGGGACTGTTTGGCTCGCTTTGCTGAACGATTGTCTGGTTTTAAAAAATCACAGGTCCGTGCCGTCGCCACCCAAACACTGCGCGAAGCTAAAAACCGTGAGACGTTTTTACAAAAAGGTTGCGAGATTTTGGGCTTCCCCATCGAAGTCATCGCTGGCACCGAAGAGGCACGCTTGATTTACCAAGGTGTGGCTCACATGCTGCCCAGCGACAACGAGCGCCGTTTGGTGATTGACATTGGTGGGCGTTCCACTGAATTGGTGCTGGGGCAAGGCTTAGATGCCAACGAAACCGCATCGTTTCGCGTGGGCAGCGTGGCGTGGTCCATGAAATACTTCCCCACCGGCGAGTTCACCGAGCAAGCTTTTTACCGAGCCGAGATTGCCGCACAAGCCGTGTTGGAAGAAGCCCTGTCCACCTACCCTCGCCACCAATGGCACAAAGCCTATGGCGCGTCAGGCACCGTCGGTGCCGTAGCCGATATCTTGGCTTTATCGGGCTTTCCTGAAGGTGAGATCACCTTAGAGGGGTTGGACTGGTTGGTGAAATGCTTGGTGCGTGCAGGCCAAGCGAACAAGGTGCAACTCGAAGGACTCAAGGACGATCGCCGTGCCGTGATGGGTGGCGGTGTGAGTGTGCTGCGTGCGTTGATGACACTGCTGCAAATCAGCACTTTGCATGTGGCACAAGGCGCTTTACGCCACGGTGTGCTGTTTGACATGGTGGAGCGAGAGGACCACGACACTGACACGCGCGATTTATCCATCCAACGTTTGGCCGTCAAGTTTGCGGTGGACACCACCCAAGGCCAACGCGTGGGCCGTGTAGCCATTGACTTGCTACAACGCATGAACCCCAAGCTTGATGCGGAGAACGCCACACACCTTGATCGGTTGTGCCGCAAACTGAGCTGGGCCGCACAGCTGCACGAAGTGGGCGTTGCGATTTCGCACAGCGACTATCACAAGCACGGCGCCTACATCCTAGAAAACGCAGATTTGCTGGGGTTTGGCATGCCCGAGCTGCACCGCCTGGGCCTCTTGGTGCTGGGTCAACGCGGCAAGCTGAAAAAATTAGAAAGTGAATTAGAGGATGACGAATTTGCCATGATGCTGATGGCACTGCGTGTGAGCCTGATTCTGTGCCACGCCCGCAAAGATCCTGATGTTGAATCGTTACAGCTGCAATCTGACGAATACAAACACCGCATCACACTGAATGCCTCAGAGACATGGGTGCAAGAATTTCCGCAGTCGGCACACTTACTCAAACAAGAAAGTGCCTCGTGGGTCAAGGCCCCTTGGGCCTTTGAATTTATGACGAAACCATGACATATATGACACTAGGCGTTTTAAATTAAACGATATAAACTGTTTATTCTTTTAAATTTCTCAGGAATCAACAGTGAGTACAACCGCTCAAAAAACCATCGTTCAAGCTGCTGTCAAGTCACGCGCCGTCAAAGCGCCCTTGGCCAAATCCCCTGCTGCTAAGAAGCCAACCGTCAAAAAAACTGCGGTCAAAAAAGCACCGGTTAAAGCCGCGGCGCCTAAGCCAGTCAAAGCCGTCAAAGTGGCGAAACCAGCCAAAGTGAAAAAGCCAAAACTGGTGCGCGACAGCTTCACCATCCCCAAGGACGAGTACGTGGTCATCGACAGCCTCAAGCTGCGCGCTGGCAAGCTGGGTCAGTCTGTGAAGAAAAGCGAATTGCTGCGTGCTGGCGTCAAAGCCCTTGCCGCCATGAGTGACATTCAATTCAAAGCAGCTTTGAGCAATGTACCGACCATCAAGACCGGTCGTCCCAAGAACTCGAAGTAAGTTCTGGACATGCGACAGTCAACAGCACCGTCTGCGGTTGACCGTCGCGTATGCGGGTGCGTAGCCACCAAACACCGCCCTTGCGCACAGGGCACATCTCTTCTCGCATGCCCAATAGCCGAGCTACCAGTTGTCCTAAATAAGGCTGATGCCCCACCAGCAACACGGGGCCTTTGAGCTGCGGGCCAGTCTCTGGGTGCCATTTGAGCAAATTCAGTACATCGTCGACCGATGTTTCAGGCACCAGTTCATCACGCAGCTTAAATTTTCGGCCCAATGACATGACTGTTTGCTGCGTGCGACGCGATGGGCTGACCAGCACGCGCGTGCCCTCCGGTAAATGACGATCTAACCAAGAGGCCATACGCATGGCTTGACGCTCGCCCTTCTTCGTGAGTGAGCGGGACAAATCATCACCACCTTCCGGTGCGACTTCAGCTTCGGCATGACGCCACAAAATCAAGTCCATGTCTAGCGCCTCATATCCACATCACAACTTGGCAGCGTACAAAGCCATCAATGCAGCTTGTGCGCCATGCGCGAGTACGGGCGTTGCCGTCTGTGCCGTTTGCATTGTTTTGATCGATGCACGTTTGGGCTTAGTCACCTGCACCCGTGTGTAATGGCCATCGGCATTCAAGCTCCAAGCATCGACGTTGTCATGCAAGTACGCCACCAAACACTCGTCGATGATCCGTTGGCGCAAAACTGCATCTTCCACAGGCCATGCCAACTCCACACGGCGCAGCATGTTGCGGTTCATCCAGTCGGCACTCGACAAATACAAAGATTCGTCATTGGCAGTGCGGAAATAAAACACCCGCGAATGTTCTAAGAAACGACCGATGATGGAGCGCACGCGGATGTTGTCCGCCACACCTGGACGTTGTGCGGGCAACATGCATGCGCCTCGAATGATCAAATCAATCTGCACACCCGCCTGCCCCGCTTTCACCAAAGCTTCCATCAGTTTTTCATCGGTGAGTGTGTTCATCTTCAAGATGATGCGACTGTCGATGCCCTGCGCCGCAGCTTGCGCTGTTTTTTCGACCTTATCAATCAAGCTGCGTTGCAACTGAAATGGCGCAATCATTAACTTGTTCAAGCGTGGAATCTTGCTTTGATTCGCCAATAAGTTAAATACGCTTTCCACGTCTTGTGTGAGCTTGGGGTCACAAGTGATGTGGCTCAAGTCGGTGTACAGCTTGGCCGTGCGCGGGTTGTAGTTACCCGTAGACAAATGCGCATAGCGGCGAATGTTGCGACCTTCGCGGCGCGTGACCAGCAGCATCTTGGCATGCGTCTTCAGCCCCACCACGCCGTAAACCACCTGGGCGCCAATGTATTCCAGCTTTTCGGCCCAATTGATATTGGCCTCTTCGTCAAAGCGCGCCTTCAACTCCACCACCACGGTCACTTCTTTGCCTCGCTGCACAGCTTCGCGCAACAACTCCATCAACACAGAGTCAGCGCCCGTGCGATAGATGGTTTGTTTGATGGCGAGCACGTCGGGATCACGCACCGCCTCACGCAAGAACGCCAAAACACCATCAAAGCTTTCATAAGGCTGGTGAATCATCACATCGCCACTTTGCAAGCGGTCAAAGATAGACCCATTGGTTACCAATTGTTGCGGGTAGCTGGCGTTGTAACGTGGGAACAACCACTTGGGGTTGTCTACCAAGTCAATCAACTGGTTCAGGCGCACCAAGTTCACAGGACCATGCACACGGTACAACGCCGAGTGCGGCAATTCAAACTGTTGCAATAAAAATTCAGACAAATGCTCTGAGCAACCCGAAGACACTTCAAGGCGTACCGCCTGTCCGTAATTGCGGTGTACCAAACCTTGGCGCAAAGCTGTGCGCAGGTTTTTCACATCCTCTTCATCCACCGACAAATCAGAATGACGGGTCACACGAAACTGCGAAAACTGCCCGACATCGCGGCCTGGAAATAAATCTTTGAGGTGTGCACGAATCACGCTGGAAATCGACACAAACAGTTGGCGTTTGCCCGAGAGCTTCTCTGGCAACGGAATCAAACGCGGCAAGCTGCGTGGCACTTTGACAATCGCAATTTCGTTGTCACGGCCAAAGGCATCTTTGCCCGACAGGCGCACGATGAAGTTGAGCGATTTATTCGCAACTTGTGGAAACGGATGCGCGGGGTCTAGCCCCACAGGTAACAACAAGGGACGCACTTCGCGTTCAAAAAATGATTTCACCCATTGGTGCTGCGCCAAGGTGCGATCACCATGCGACAGGATGCGAACCCCTTCTTTCGCAAAGGCGGGCATGAGCACATCGTTGTACAGCGCGTATTGCTCGTCAACCAACGCGTGTGCTACTTTGCTGAGCGAGTGCTGAGCGTGTGTGCCTGCTGCATCCAAAGGGGCCTTGGGGTGCTCCACACTGTTGTGCAGTGCGGCACGTACCTCAAAAAACTCATCGAGGTTTGACGACACGATGCACAGGTAGCGTAAACGCTCTAGCAAAGGCACTTCGGGGCGCTTAGCCCAATCGAGCACACGGGCGTTGAACGCCAAAAGACTCAAGTCGCGGTCTAACCATTCGACTCTGTTGCTCTTGTGTATATGTGTCTCTTTGCTGAGATTGCCAATCGTCATTTGCTTACCTGTCTGTCTGTTGTTCAAGTGTGACAATGAAATGTGACGAATGTGTGACATTTATGACAGCCCGATAGGCCACAAATTGAAACAGTCACTAAGATTCACTTATGAATTGGGATGAATCCTCTCTCGGACTGCTGACAGCATTGAGCATAGGTTTTCTCATTGGCACCGTGAGAGAGCGTTTGCACCGACCTGGCGCCATGAAGGCCGGCGTTCGAACGCATGCCATCGTGGCGCTGACGGGCGCCATCACATTCGGAATGGGAACGCCATTTTTCATCACCGCGCTATTGGTCACCGGGTTCATGATGGCCATTGGCTACCGTCAATCCGCCGCACAAGACCCAGGAATGACGGGCGAATTCACACTCTTTTTAACCATGGTTCTAGCGGCTCTGGCCACCACGCAGGCTTCGCGTGCAGCCGCCTCGGGTGTGGTGGTGGCAGGCTTGCTACTTGTCAAGAAACCATTGCGTAAATTTAGTCAAGAGATATTGACTGAGCACGAACTGGAAGATGCCCTGATGCTATTCGCCTCGGCGCTGGTAGTCTTGCCGCTGTTACCGACCGCACCAATTGACCCTTGGCATGCACTCAACCCTTATGCCATGTGGAAAATTGTGGTGCTGATCATGGGCGTTGGCATGTTGGGGCATGTTTGCATGCGTGTCGCAGGCGTGAGATGGGGCCTGCCCTTGGCTGGTTTTTTCTCGGGCTTCATTTCTTCCACGGCTGCTGTTGCCGAATTTGGACATAAGGCGCATGACAAACCAGCATTCGAATCCATGGCGAGTGCTGCCGCTTTGCTCTCCGTTTTATCGTCGCTGATGTTATTCACCTTGGTTTTGGCGGCTAGTGCGCCGGAGTTGCTCCGATCGGTCGCATGGCCACTTTTAGCCGCGGGCATAGCTCTTTTCTTGGTCGCTGCATACTTCATTCGACAGACGGAAATAACGGACAGTTTTCAACTGACTTCCGCCAAGCACGCCTTCAAAACAACGCATGCACTGATGATCGCAACCACGATCAGCGCCGTGATTCTTTGTGCTGCTTGGCTCAAAAGCTACTTTGGTGATTCAGCTGCGTTCGCCACTTCAGTGATCGTCGGCTTGGTAGAAATTCACGCAGCAGCCGTTGGCATTTCTCAACTTAGCCATTCAGACCTGGCGCAATCTGCCTATGCGCGCTGGGGGGTGATTGGCATCTTGGCTTCCAGCGCAATTTCGAAAATCTTTCTGGCCTATTTCATCGGCGGTTCACGTTACGGCCATCGCATCGCCATCGGCTTAGCAAGCCTTCTCGGCGCTGCCGTTTTGTGCATGCTAGGCCAGGGTGGTTAACAGCGCCTCACCCATACGAATTCGCTTGCCAGCCTCGATGCCATCCGCCCATGCAAAGCCTGGAGGGACAAACATCAAGATGGTGGAGCCGTGTTCAAACCAGCCCATCTCCTGGCCTTTGACATAGTCGGCGTCACAAGGAATTTCATTGGCGCCTTTGTAACGAAGGTTCAGTAGCACATCTACCGCATGAAATCGCATGCTGGCCACCAGCACCGCAGCCACAGGGACGATCAAAAATGGAATGCCATCGCCTGTTTGCATTTCTAAAACAGCTCTTTCGTTCTTGCAAAACAACTCTTTCACGCGTGTCAGAGCGATCGGGTTGACGTTCCAGGCATCTCCTGAGATGTAAGTCACACGACTCAAGTGGGCATCGCAAGGCGCATGAAAGCGGTGATACATGCTGCTAGTCAAACGCAGGGTCATGAAGCGGCCGCCCTCTAACAAGTTCGGCCAACGCTGAATCAATTCAGGCGCGCTCAGCAAGCTGTGGAGGTTATAGGGAAAGCCTTTGGCTTGAAACACCATGCCATCCCGAATCTCGCCGCACACTCCGACGATCGCATCACAAGGCGAGCTGAGCACCGAGGGGTTGGAATCAATGGGGCGCAGCCCTGGTCGCAACTCACGGGTGAAACATTCATGAACGCTGGCAAATGTTTGCTGCTTGGATTCACTCAAATCCAAATCGGTGAACCAACGCCACACAGCAATGGAAGCTTTGACAATCCACGGGTGACGCAACTGGCTCCACCACCCCATGAACCGTGTCAAGGCAATACGAGGTATACGGTTCGTCAACAAAAAATTGAGATCTTCTTGCAGAAGAAAATTTTGGAATTTATTTCGAATCTTCATCGTCTTGTCACTTAATTTAAATACAAAGGTCTATCTCTAACACAAGGAAATCGACTGTGAACACCACTTGGATGAGTTTGGGTGCATTGGCTACGTTCGCACCGTCTATCTATCGACGACTTCAACTCTCTCGCGCCAAACACCGCTCGCTGGCGGGACATTCGCGCATGGCCAAACGTTTAGCCCGCATGTTGCCCGGCTACCATTTTGACGAGCAAGTATTCTTTAAATGTGACAACGCGCCATTCGAGATACAAAATCTTCGCCGCCAAGCATTTTTCAAAATTGCAGAAGTCCTCAAAGCGCGTCATCCCTTGAGCATTCAAGCCACGGCAGCGGCACAAGAGAATATTTCGGACATGCAGTTCATTTCTGCATACCGTGCGCCCTTTCAATTCAGTCCTTTGGTACAAGCGCATCTGAAAGTTGGCTCATTCTTGCAATCGGCCACAGGTGTCTTTGTAACTGACTTGGATGGTCAATCGTTTTATGACTTGACAGGCTCTTATGGTGTCAATGTATTTGGTGCTGATTTTTATAAAAAAACCATGGCTGAAGGCATGGCAAAGACTGAAAGCTTGGGGCCAATTCTTGGGGCTTACCACCCTTGTGTGGCTAGCAATGCCGAGCGTCTGAAAAAGATTTCAGGCATGGACGAAGTGTCATTTCACATGTCGGGCACTGAGGCCGTGATGCAAGCCGTGCGCTTGGCGCGCTATCACACCCGACGCAAAAACATTGTGCGTTTTTGTGGCGCGTACCACGGCTGGTGGGAAGATGTTCAACCCGGCCCCGGCAACCCCATGCCACCGCGCGAGACCTACACCTTGAGTGACATGAGCGAGCGCAGCCTTGAAGTGATTCGCACGCGCAAGGACATTGCTTGCGTCTTGGTCAATCCATTGCAAGCGTTACATCCTAACGTCAACGCACCCGGCGATACCACGCTGGTCGACAGCAGTCGCAGAGCCGCATATGACCGCGAGGCGTACACGGCATGGCTTCACAAGTTGCGCCAAGCCTGCACAGACAACGGGGTTGTACTGATCTTTGACGAAGTGTTCTTAGGTTTTCGTTTGGCCTACGGAGGCGCGCAAGCGTACTTCGGCGTGCAGGCCGACATGGTGACTTACGGAAAAACACTGGGCGGTGGGTTTCCTGTGGGGGTGGTGTGCGGAAAAAAGAAATGGATGCACCGTTTCCATGCGGACCGCCCTGCGGATATTTGTTTTGCGCGAGGCACCTTCAAAGAACACCCGGCTGTGATGGGCGCCATGTCTGCATTTTTGGATCAACTCGAAACCCCTGAAATTCAAGCCATTTATCAAGGACTGGATGAGCGTTGGAATGCGCGCGCGCAATATTTCAACGGTGCCATGCAAACCAATGGCATTCCACTACAAGCCGCCAATATGTCCAGTGTTTGGACGCTGTTTTACACACAACCCAGTCGCTACAACTGGATGCTGCAGTACTACCTGCGAATACACGGTTTGGCACTGAGCTGGGTGGGTACGGGACGTTTGATCTTTAGTCTGAACTACAGCGATGCAGACTTTGAAGTCGTAGTTCAACGCTTCGTCTTGGCCGCGACACAAATGAAGAATGATGGCTGGTGGTGGCACGCGCCCGAATTGACCAACAAAAGCATTCGTCGCACCATTTTGAAAGAAACACTCTTCCGATAAGGCCAAAAGGGGTTCAGGTAATTGACCCGAACCCCTTTTAACGGATGGGTAACACTAAGTCTTAGTGACTTGCATTTAAGAAGTTTTTGTCAAAGCGCTGACCACGCAACAGTTGCAAAGGTGCCTTGTGATACAGGTACACATCATGGAATGGGTCCGTCAAGATTTTGGTCATCCACACCAAGCCAGTTTGCACATCCTTGATGAAACACAGATGAATGGTTCTAAACAACAAACCACCCACGCCTAAAAACAACCAAGCGTAGCCAACGGCATATAGAAACTCCATCAAGTTTTCATGTGTTGGAATCACGTCGAACTGACCTGGAAAATAGTAAATCACCAAAGGCAACAACACCCACAGACTCAACAGCACCACTTTCCGGCGTAGGTTGTAACCCACCTTGATTTCTTCTTTGAACGCGTTGCTGGCATCGTTCACATGGTCATAACCTAAAGGTTCAAAAAAGAAATGACCGGATTGACGCGCCGTCATCGACACCAACCAAGCCAGCAAAGCCGCCCATGCAGGTTCAACAAACAACAAGGCGTAAGAAATCAAAAAGCAAATGGCGCTGAGCAAGTGCAACGATTGATTGATGCGGCAATGGTGGTAATAGCGATGGTCATCCCAGCGTTGAATGCGCAATGCTTCCAAAAAGTTTTTCACGTCAATTCCTCATGTGTTTTAAAACACAGCAATCATGGTCTTGTCATGTGAAAAATCAGTGACAAGTCGCAAAGAAATGCAGATGAAATAAAAACGTCAAAGCAACGCAATGTCATCAAGTTGTTAAATTCATCAGCAACTATGATGGACATGAAACTCACAAGCGACACCCCCATCTTGGTCGAACACTTTGAACCCGCACAGAGGTTCTTACGTATCGCGGTCGTGACAGAAACATGGCCCCCCGAAGTCAATGGCGTGGCGGTCACACTTTCAAAGCTGATTCAACATTTGGGGCAACGTCAGCACACCATTCAGTTAATCCGCCCACGCCAAGATAAGCACGATGCGGGGGTCCAGCAAACCGGTTGGTCTGAATTGCTGTTACGTGGCTTGCCTATTCCAAGATACCCCCAACTCAAACTCGGTTTGCCAAGCAAAAAGGCGCTCATCAAAGCTTGGAGTACGAAGCGCCCTGATTTGGTTCATGTGGCAACAGAAGGTCCATTGAGTTGGTCGGCCTTGCAAGCAGCACAAACACTGCGTTTGCCTGTGACCTCTGATTTCCGAACGAATTTTCACAGCTATTGCCAACATTACGGTGTGGGTTGGTTGAGCAAGCCCATCGTTGCGTATTTACGGAAATTCCATAATCGCACCGCCTTCACCATGGTGCCCACACAATCCATGAAATACCAATTAGAGGCCTTGGGTTTTAAAAATTTAAAAGTAGTCGCACGCGGTATAGAAACACATATTTTTCATCCCGAAAATCGAAATGACGCATTGAGAAAACGTTGGGGGGCTAGCTCTGAGACGATTGTTCTTCTATCAGTTGGTCGATTGGCCGCAGAAAAAAATCTAGACCTCACACTTCAAGCGTACCAAGCACTCATGGCAGCAGGAAGACCCGTAAAAATGGTATTTGCAGGGGACGGCCCCATGCGTGCAACCCTTGAAACCAAGTGTCCAGATGCGATCTTTGCTGGCATGTGTACGCACGAGCAATTGGCCAAGCTCTATGCAAGCGCTGATTTGCTGTTATTTCCCAGCTTGACCGAAACTTTCGGCAATGTGACCCTAGAAGCACTGTCAAGCGGAACGCCTGTGCTGGCTTTTGATTGTGCCGCCGCAGGTGAATTCATCACCGACAAAAAGAACGGCTGGTTAGTCAACAGCGACGATCCCAAAGCCTATATCAACCGAGCACTTGACATCACGCGTGACAAAGCAACACTCATCAAGGCCCGTGCGTTCACACGCAGCAGCATCGAACATTTAGGCTGGGATGAAATTGCAGCTCAAGCTGAAAGTATTTTTCATCGTGCCATTGAAATGGGTTGACGGAATTGGCGCAAAAGTAGCAGGCAAAGCGGCGCCATTCCAGCGATGAGCACTGTAGCCAATAGCACCATGATGAACGTCAGCGACACATTCAACGCCAACAACGCGCTGTAAGACGCCAACATCAACAGCACGCTTAGGTTTTCGTTAAATCCTTGCACAGCAATCGATCGCCCCGAGCTGAGCACCTGCATACCTCGGTGTTGGAGCAAAGCGTTCATGGGCACCAACAACATGCCGCCCGCCAAACCGACGCACAGCAAAAGCGTCGCAGCAAACCATAAATTGGACGTCACCACCACCACGGGCAACAGCACGGCTAACAGTAAGCCCCAAGGTAAGGCTTGACGTGCCGAGTGCAATTTAAAACGTCGTCCCGCCAATAAAGCGCCAAGGACAACACCAAAAGCCACCAATGCCTGCAAATACGCCCCGTATTTGAGAGACAAACCCAAAGTTTGCTGCGCCCAAACCAAAACGGCAAATTGCATGACCGCCCCGACTCCCCAATACAAAGTCGTGACATAAAGGGAAACACCGCCCAGCGGGTCACGCCAAAGCTTGGTGTTGGATGACCAAAACGTTCGCCATTGAACAGCGCGACGCGTGAGAGGCACAAGATGAACATGCCCGCTCATCGGCTTCAAGCCTAAATTCAAACCCGCGGCTATCACATACACCACCGCCACCACACACATGGCGGGCCAGGTGTTTGTTTGAATAAAAAACTCAGACGCGCTTGCAAAAATGGTTCTCCAATTTTGAGCCAACGTTGATTCGGACAAACCAGTCAATGCCCCACCCAAAGCGATGCCAAAAATCACCGAGAGAACCACCGACACTTCTAACCAAGCATTGGCACGAACCAACATGCGCGGTGGGACAGACTCAGTGACCAAGCCATACTTAGAAGGTGCATACACCGATGCGGCTAAACCAATCAATGAAAAAGCAAGCAAGGGCTGAGCGCCACTCAGCAACAGCAGCACACCCACAATCTTGAGTGCATTCATCCAAGCCATCAATCGGTTCTTGGGAAAAGCATCGGCCAGGGGACCAACCACAGAAGCGAGAAAGATATAAGCCAAGGTCAAAGAGAACTTCAACAAAGGCGCCCACCACCCGGGATAGCTTTGCTCATTCAAAAAGTAAATACCTAAGATGAGCAGCGCGTTGTCAGCAAGACCCGAAGCGAACTGCGCGCCAATCAGAAAGTAAAACCCTTTAGACATCAACCGCAAGCGTGTTGTTTGAAACGGGGTCAACCGCCAACTTCACCAGCTCATTGCGACGTCCTACACCTTGATAGGCGATACCCAAATCGGCCAGCGCATCTGGATTGTATAAATTACGACCATCCAAGATGTATGGCGTACGCATGCTTAATTTCATCGCTTGGAAATCAGGGTTGTGAAAATTCTTCCACTCCGTCAACACCATCAAGGCATCTACGTCGTGCAAGGCATCCATGTCGTGGTCGACGAGTTTGAAATTTTTTAACCCATTCGCTTGGCCGGCACAATCCAAGGTCAGGGCCGCCACGGCCTCATGACCGGCCACGGGGTCGTAGGCTGTGACGTGGGCACCACGCTGCAATAAGTTTTTGATCACGACACGGCTAGGCGCTTCGCGCATGTCATCGGTGTTAGGTTTGAATGCCAATCCCCACACCGCAATTTTTCGCCCTGTTAAATCAGCCCCCAAGCGTTGCACCAAACGGTCAACCAGCAAGGTCTTTTGGCGTTCGTTCACTTGCTCTGTGGCACTGACCACCTGCATGTGCTGGCCATGCGCATGTGCGGTGCTCACTAAAGCTAGTGTGTCTTTAGGGAAACAGCTACCGCCATAGCCACAACCCGCGTACAAAAAGCTATGCCCAATTCGATTGTCAGCACCAATGCCGCGGCGAATTTGGTCCACATCTGCGCCCAAGGCATCTGCCAAATTTGCAATTTCATTCATGAAAGAAATGCGTGTGGCCAGCATGGCATTGGCCGCATATTTGGTGAGCTCTGCACTGCGCACATCCATCCACACTGTGCGTGAATGATGACGGTTAAAACTGGCGTACAAATCGCCCATCATGCGTTGGCTTTTTTCGTGATGAATGCCGTCATCAATCCCCACCACGATGCGATCGGGGCGCATGAAGTCATCAATGGCTGCGCCTTCTTTCAAGAACTCTGGGTTTGAAACCACATCAAACATTTCAGCAGGCATGCCGCGATGCGAAAGCTCATGCACGATGGCTTCACGCACACGATCAGCCGTGCCCACGGGTACGGTTGATTTATTCACAATGAGTTTGAAATCTTTCAAATTGCGACCAATCATGGATGCGACCGACAACACATGCCCAAGATCTGCGGAACCGTCCTCTCGTGCGGGCGTACCCACCGCGATGAACAAAATATCGCCATGCTCAATGGCGTCTTGGGCATCTGTGGTAAATCGAATTCGAGCATCCGCACGGTTACGTGCAAGCAGTTCTCGAAGTCCAGGCTCATAAATGGGCACATCGCCCTCTTGCAACATCTTGATCTTGTCTTCGTCCTTATCAAGACACACGACTTTGAAACCCAAGTCAGACAAGCAAACGCCTGTAACTAAACCGACATAACCTGAACCGATGACTGTGACTCGCATTGATTTCCTCCTGAATGCAGTCATCGTCCCAAAACATGGTGAAAGTAATAAGAAGAAAAAAAGTCAATTCTGTGACGAGCAGGCAAAAAAAATGACTCGAAGAGCCATCCTTTGATTCATCATGGTTTATTTACGTTGGCTGCCAGTGCGCAAGGCCCATCACAAGCAGAACATGCAAATGCGTCGCTAAATTCTCTAAGCCCTGAACTTTGGTATCTTGATTCGCATGCTTGACACAAAAGATTTCATGCCGAGGTGGAAACTCAATGTGAATCACATCAGGCACAAAACCAACCGGCGACTGTATGCAAAGTTCAGGCTCTTGGCCTTCAAAGCGATTGCTGCAAGTGAATCGAAAATTAAGCCCTTTAGAAAATTGCTCGATAGACTCAAACAACTTGGGAAGGAGTTCATCTCTGACATCACGATAGTCTAGATAACGATGGGTGTCTCGCAAATAAGCCTCAAAGCTAGGATCGCTGACACTGTTGGCATAGAAATGAAGCTTCGTCATGGATGAACCTCAACACCTTTCATTTCGACACGCGAAATATGCACCAAGTGCTGCTCGAACAAGCGTGTGGATTCATCCCAGCTGAACGATAGAGCTTGCGTGCGTGCCTCAAATCGTGGCACTTTCAAAGCCTCTAAGCTGGCATAGGCTAAATCATCGTGCAACACGCCACCTTTGCGGGCATGTGGATAGTCTGAATCTGGGCGCAATACTTCTAAGGGACCATCCACAGGATACGCCGCCACAGGGGTGCCGCAAGCCATCGCCTCGAGCATGACCAAACCAAATGTTTCATTGCGACTGGGAAAACTAAACACATCAGCGCTCGCATACACACGGGCAAGCTCATCACGCGGCAGTACGCCTAGCCAACGCACATGGTGAAACTTATCTTTTAATTCTTTCTCAAGTGGGCCAACGCCACACACCACTTTGCTGCCATACCAAGGCATTGCCAAGAAGCTATCGATATTTTTTTCATACGACACACGACCTACATACAAAGCAATGGGGCGCGGCAAATCATCTAGATCAGGATGATGTTCAACCGTCTCAGCATAACTAAACAGGCGCATGTCAACACCATGCGTCCAGCTTCGTAAATTTTTAAATCCCCAGCCATCTAGTAAACGCATCACCCCTTGCGTGGGTACCAGCACACCTGCGGAGGGTTGATGGAAATGTCGAAAGATGGCATAGCCAATCCAAAGCGGAATGTGCAACGCGGCTTTGAGCACTTCTGGAAACCGCGTGTGAAACGCCGTCGTAAATGGCAAGTCGTGCTTCAAGCAATATTTACGCGCCGCCCAACCCAGGGGGCCTTCCGTGGCCACATGAATCACATTTGGCTCAAATGCATCTAACTGTCGAGCCAATTGTGGGTAAGGCTTCACCGCCAAATCGATGCCGGCATAGCCTGGACAGGGACGGGTTTTGAACAAATCTGGGTGGATGACCTCCACCACATGGCCTTTCGCATTGAGCTGATCCACCAGCTCAACCAGGGTCGTAACGACACCATTGATTTGGGGACGCCATGCATCTGTGATGAGGGCAATTTTCATGCGACTTTGACCAACCGAGGTTTTTCTAAAACAACCGGTTCTGTCTGCCAATAAAGCAAGGACAACTCACCTTGTTGGTTTTCAACCAAGGCACTTCGGCTTTCCACCCAATCACCATCATTGCAATACAACACACCATTGACATCGCGAATTTCTGCCCGGTGAATGTGTCCGCACACCACACCTTGGTAGCCGTGCTTAGCCGCTTCATGTGCGACAGCATTTTCGAAATCTGTGACGTAGTTGAGCGCCTTTTTAACCTTGTGTTTGAGGTAAGCAGACAAGGACCAATAGGGCAAACCCAAGCGCCCACGCATGTTGTTCAGATAACGGTTGAGCTTGAGTGTGAACTCGTACAAATAATCACCCACATAGGCCAACCATTTGGCTTGCTGCAC
>CANCGU010000006.1 GCA_947377705.1 Comamonadaceae bacterium | reverse complement strand
GAGGTTAGTGGGGTCTCACTGCGGAAGACCAGTGCACGTTACGACACGTCATTAGGGGGTTGGGAAGCAAGAGTCCTACCATTGAACGACACCCGCATTAGCTCAGATTGTAGGGGTGGAAGATCTGGTCAATGGCCACACACCAGGGATGCTCTGTTTGGGGATGAGCGTCGTACAGTTTTATGCTTGTGCAAGCGCTTGCTGCATCACTTGACCGACTTGGTCAAAGTAGTTTTGAGCTGATTGTGTGGGCACCAGGTATTTTGTGCGACGGTTTTTGCCTTCAAACACCGTATCGATCATGCCCAGTTCACGCAACTGGTCCAATTTGCGGTGAATGGTGGCGGGCGAGGCAATCGTGTCCAAAGCCATGGCATCTGTCACGGTCAAAGGTTTTTCTTGCGCATGACGCACAGCGATCACTTCTAGAAGTTTCTTGGCATCCAAATCCATGGCGGGTGCGCCCTCGCCACCATCCAAAGCGTGAATGAGGTTCAGAAAGCGCAAATAGATTTGTTTAGATTCCATGATAGATATGCCTTTTCTTACATAGGTAAGCAAGGTACGCATTGTATATACCGACTTTGTTAAAAAAATCGTAAAACCACGTATCCCCCACCTATATAAAGGTTTTGTGGTTATTTAAGGATGTCGCCTAAACAGAGATATTTCATCTCAAGGTACTCGTCCATGCCATGACTGGAGCCTTCGCGGCCCAAGCCCGATTGCTTAACGCCGCCAAAAGGCACATGCTCGGTGGCGATGATGCCGACGTTGATGCCCACCATGCCGTATTCCAGCGCTTCGCTGACGCGGTAGATGCGTCCAATGTCGCGGCTGTAGAAGTAGCTGGCCAAGCCGAACTCGGTGTTGTTGGCGGCATCAATCGCTTCTTGGTCCTTGTGAAAACGAAACACGGGGGCGAAGGGGCCAAAGGTTTCTTCGCGGGCGCACAGCATGTCTGCGCGGGCGTCGGCAATAACTGTGGGTTCAAAGAACTGACCGTCTAGCTTGTGGCCGCCCACCATGACTTTGCCGCCTTTTTGGATGGCATCTTGCACATGGCGTTCTACTTTTTGCACCGCTGCGTCTTCAATCAGCGGGCCTTGCACCACGCCCTCGTCAAAGCCGTTGCCCACCTTGAGGGTTTTGACTTTGGCCGAAAACTTTTGCACAAACTCGTCGTACACCGCGTCTTGCACGTAAATGCGGTTGGCGCATACGCAAGTTTGGCCTGCGTTGCGGTATTTGCTGGCCATCGCGCCTTCCACAGCGCTGTCGATGTCGGCATCGTCAAACACGATGAAGGGGGCGTTGCCGCCCAACTCGAGGGCCAATTTTTTGATGCTGGGCGCTGACTGCGCCATCAAGATGCGACCCACTTCGGTGGAGCCCGTGAAGCTGATGTGGCGCACGATGTCGCTGCTGCAAAACACTTTGCCAATGGCAATGCTGTTGTCGCTGTCGGCGCTGAGGATGTTCAAAACGCCTGCAGGGATGCCCGCGCGGATGGCCAGTTCAGCCGCGGCCAAAGCGGTGAGGGGGGTGAGTTCGGCGGGTTTGATGACCACGGGGCACCCGGCAGCCAACGCCGGTGCCACTTTGCGGGTGATCATGGCCAGTGGGAAGTTCCAGGGCGTGATGGCGGCGCACACGCCGATGGGCTGCTTGAGCACCATCAAGCGGCGGTTGTTGTCGAACTGGGGCAGGGTTTCGCCGTTGACGCGCTTGGCTTCTTCGGCAAACCACTCCACAAAGCTGGCGCCATAGGCCACTTCGCCTTTGGCTTCAGCAAAGGGCTTGCCTTGCTCAGCGGTCATGATGCGGCCCAAGTCTTCTTGGTTGGCCATGAGCAGGTCAAACCACTTGCGCAAGATGAGGCTGCGCTCTTTGCCTGTTTTGTTGCGCCAGGCGGGCCATGCGGCGTTGGCAGCCTCAAGGGCGGCTTCGGCGTCTTTGGATGTGAGGTTGGCCACATCGGCCAGCTTTTGGCCGGTGGCAGGGTCATGGACATCGAAGCGGCTCGCGCCCTTGACCCAATGGCCGTTGATCAAGGCATCGGTCTTGAGCAGGCTGGGATCGTTGAGCAAAGAAAGGGGCGCTGTCTTCATATTCATGAGGGTCTCCAAATTCAATCCACAGAGCATACCGCTGGCCCAGTGCCCACGATGACTCTGGGGTGACACCCAAACCTATAATTTAAGGATGACTACACCCAAATTCACCGTCGCCGACATTCGCAAAACTTTTCTGGACTTCTTCGAGTCCAAAGGCCACACCGTCGTGGCCTCTAGCCCCTTGGTGCCGGGCAACGACCCCACTTTGATGTTTACCAACTCGGGCATGGTCCAGTTCAAAGACGTTTTCTTGGGCGAAGATAAGCGCTCTTACGTGCGTGCCGCCTCGGTGCAAGCCTGTTTACGCGCCGGCGGCAAACACAACGACTTGGAAAACGTGGGCTACACCGCCCGTCATCACACCTTCTTCGAAATGCTGGGCAACTGGTCGTTTGGTGACTACTTCAAACGAGAGTCATTGCAGTGGGCTTGGGAGTTGTTGACAGAGGTGTACAAGTTGCCCGCTGACAAGCTCTACGCCACTGTGTACATGGAAGACGATGAGGCCTATGACATTTGGCACGGTATTTTTGTCAAGGCGGGCTGGACGCCTGAGCGCATCGTGCAAGAAACCCGCATCATTCGCATTGGCGATAACAAAGGCGGCCGCTACAAGAGCGACAACTTCTGGATGATGGCCGACACCGGTCCTTGCGGCCCTTGCTCGGAAATCTTTTACGACCACGGCGACCACATCCCTGGCGGCCCCCCTGGCAGCCCCGACGAAGACGGCGACCGCTTCATCGAAATTTGGAACAACGTCTTCATGCAGTTCAACATGAACGAGACTGGTGCCGTGACGCCGCTGCCCGCGCCTTGCGTGGACACGGGCATGGGCCTCGAACGTCTGGCCGCTATCTTGCAACATGTGCACAGCAACTACGAGATTGACATCTTTGATGCCCTCATCAAAGCCGCGTCACGCGAAACCGGCTGCCAAGACTTGGGCCACAAGAGCCTGCGCGTGATTGCCGACCACATCCGTGCCACCTCTTTCTTGGTGAGCGACGGCGTGGTGCCTAGCAACGAAGGCCGTGGCTATGTGCAGCGCCGCATCATCCGCCGTGCCATTCGCCACGGATATTTGTTGGGTCAGAAAAAACCGTTCTTCCACAAACTCGTGCCTGACTTGGTCAAGCTCATGGGCGATGCGTACCCCAACATGGCTTCACAAGCCGAGCGCATTGCGTCGGTGTTGAAGGCCGAAGAAGAGCGCTTCTTTGAAACCCTCGAAGTGGGTATGTCAATTTTGGATGCGGCATTGCAAGGCGGCGCAAAAGTGTTGCCGGGCGAAGTGGCGTTCAAGCTGCACGACACCTATGGCTTCCCACTCGACTTGTCGGCCGACGTGTGCCGCGAGCGTGGTTTGAGTGTGGATGAAGCAGGTTTTGCCGCTGCGATGGAAAAACAAAAGAGCCAAGCCCGTGCCGCAGGCAAGTTCAAGATGGACAAGGCTTTGGAGTACACCGGCGCAGGCAATGCGTTTGTGGGCTACGACGACCTCAAAGCGACCGCCAAAGTGGTGGCGGTGTACTTGGATGGCAACCCTGTGGCCGAGCTCAAACACGGCCAAACCGGCGTGGTGGTGTTGGACACCACACCGTTCTACGCCGAGAGCGGTGGCCAAGTGGGTGACGCTGGCGTGCTGGTCAGCGGCTCTGCCAGCTTTGCAGTGGAAGACACCCTCAAAATCAAAGCCGATGTGTACGGCCACCACGGCACCTTGACCCAAGGCACCTTGGCCGTGGGCGACCATGTGGATGCGCAAGTCGACACGCAACTGCGCGCCGCCACCGTGCGCAACCACTCGGCCACCCATTTGATGCACAAAGCCTTGCGCGAAGTGCTGGGCGACCATGTGCAACAAAAAGGCAGCTTGGTTACGCCTGAGCGCACCCGTTTTGACTTTGCGCATAACGCACCCGTGACCGATGCTCAAATTCGCGAGATCGAAGCCAAGGTCAACGCCGAAATTTTGGCCAATGCCGCGGCGCAAGCGCGTGTGATGGACATCGAATCCGCGCAAAAAACCGGCGCCATGATGTTGTTCGGCGAGAAGTACGGCGAGACCGTGCGCGTGCTCGACATTGGCTCTAGCCGTGAGTTGTGCGGTGGTACACACGTCAAAGCGACAGGCGACATTGGCTTGTTCAAAGTGGTGGCCGAAGGCGGCGTGGCCGCCGGCGTGCGCCGCATTGAGGCGGTCACAGGCGCGAATGCTTTGGCCTATTTGCAATCGCTGGAAGACGCCGTGGCTCAAGCGGCTGGCGCGCTCAAAGCGCCCACCACAGAGCTCAACGCGCGTTTGGCCCAAGTGTTGGAACAAGTCAAAACACTTGAAAAAGAAGTGTCAGCCCTCAAAGGCAAAGCGGCTTCTGCTCAAAGCGACGAGTTGCTCACCCAAGCGGTGGACATCAAAGGCATCAAGCTCTTGGTGGCCAAGCTCGAAGGGGCCGACGCCAAAACTTTGCGCGACACCATGGACAAGCTCAAAGACAAGATGAAGTCTGCTGTCATCGTGTTGGCCGCTGTCGACGGCGAGAAGGTCAACATCGCCGCAGGCGTGACGGCTGACAACGTGGGCAAAGTCAAAGCGGGTGAGATGGCCAACTTTGTGGCCCAGCAAGTGGGCGGCAAAGGCGGCGGCAAGCCTGACATGGCGATGGCTGGCGGCACCGATGCCGCAGCCTTGCCCAAGGCCTTGGCCAGCGTGCAAGCTTGGGTAACCGAGCGCGTGTGATGCGCGTGCAAGCACGTTCCCGCGACATGCAAACAAAGGCCCAACAGGTGTTGGGCCTTTTTGTTGGGTGGCTCTTTGCTTTCGTCGCTTCAAGCTTTGTGGCTGCCAGTGCATGGGCGCAGTTTGATAAAACAGCATGGCCTGCCAATGCGGCGACGCCAAAAATTGAGGCAGTCGATTTACAAGGTAAAGCTTGGCATACAACAGAGCTCGCTGGCAACGTGGTGGTCCTGAACTTTTGGGCCACTTGGTGCGCGCCGTGCAAAGACGAATTGCCCACGCTACAAACCCTGCACGACATCAGCGACAACCAAACTGTGGTGCTCACCATCAACGTGCGCGAGCCCGCTGCCCGCGCTGCGCGTTACATGCAAAGCACGGGCATGACGTTTCCCGTCATCTCAGACACCAAAGGCGAGTTGGCCAAACGCTGGGGCGTGACGGTGTACCCCACCACCATCCTCATCGCGCCCAACGGTCAAGCGCGCTGGCGCATCGTGGGTGATGTGGATTGGAGCGGGGCGCAGGCCAATGCATGGTTGGCCGAAGTACGTCAAAACGTTTCACCGCCAAGCGTGCCTGCGAAACCCACCACCCTCAAGCGATAATCCGCACGCCTCGCGCACTTTGTGCGAGGCGACCTGCCTTCGGGGCATCTAGGCATGTGCCGACAGGTCTTCTTCAATTTCGGAGCTCTCTTTCATGACTCTCGTGCGTCGTTCCCTTCTCAAGGGGGCTGCAGCTGCGTGCGCCCTCAGTGGTGTACCTGGCTTTGCTTTGGCCCAAGCCCCTTCCCAAACGGCCCGTCGCTTCGAACCACAGGTGGGCCAATGGCGCACGTTTGAAGTCACCACGCGTGTGGACTTGGCTGATACCAAACGTGCAGCCTCACGCGTGTGGTTGCCTGTGCCCAGCATCAATTCAGATTGGCAACGTTCGTTAGAAAGCAGTTTTCAATCGAATGGCACCTCACGCATGGTGAGCGATGGCACCGAAGGTGCACGCATGCTCTACACCGAGTTCGCTGCAGGCGTGACTCCATTTGTCGAGGTGACCAGCCGTGTGCAAACGCAAAGCCGTTTTGTCGACATCAGCAAAACCACCGCACACGCGTTCACGCGTGAAGACGCAGGCACTTTGCGCTACTACACCCGTGCCACCCATTTGTTGCCTACTGACGGCATTGTGCGCACCACGGCGCTCAAAGCCACCCAAGGTGCGAAGACTGACGCACAAAAAGCACGCGCCATTTACGACTGGGTGGTGGCCAACGCATGGCGTGAACCCAAGACCCGCGGCTGCGGCGAGGGCGACATCAAAGCCATGTTGGAGACCGGCAACTTAGGCGGCAAGTGCGCCGACATCAACGCCTTGTTTGTCGGCCTGTGCCGCTCGGTCGGCGTACCTGCACGCGATGTGTATGGCATTCGTTTGGTGCCTTCGGCCTTCGGCTACAAAGAGTTGTCGGGCAACCCCGCCAGCTTGAAAGGCGCACAACACTGCCGCGCTGAGGTGTATTTGCAAGCCCACGGCTGGGTGGCGATGGACCCCGCCGACGTGGCCAAAGTGATGCGCTTAGAAACCCCGGAGTGGATCAAGCGCACCGACAACGCCGTGGTGCAGCCCGTGTACAACCGCTTGTTCGGCGGCTGGGAAGGCAACTGGATGGGTTGGAACACCGCCCACGATGTGGCGCTGCCTGGCAGCCAAGAAGACCGCTTGGGCTTCTTGATGTATCCCGTGGCTGAGACGGTGGATGGCCGGGCAGACTCTTATGCGCCTGACACCTTCAAGTACCAAATCACGGCACGCGAAATCAAGGCTTAACGCTTTTTCACAGCGCAATGCTCAAACGCATCGTGCTGTGAAACTCTCGTGCTTCACCCGTGACGGGGTCAGTGAAAGCCACGCTTTTGGCCAGCAGTTGCAGGGGATGGCTGAAGTCTTCCTCCGCATCTGGCCCGCGCAACACCGTGGGGTAAAACTGGTCACCCTCTAGCGGCAAGCCCAATGCCATCATGTGCACGCGAAGCTGGTGGCGTTTGCCGCTGATGGGCTCTAGCTGGTACAGCGCACGCGTGCCTTGTGCTTTGAGCAGGCTGATGCGTGTTTCGCTGTTGGGCTCGCCATCTACCTCTTGGGTTCTGAAAAAAAGTTCGTCGGGTTGCAGACGGCTGGTGTGCGTGCGTGGCAGCTCAAGCGAAGGGTTGTACGCAGCCACTGCTTCATACACCTTGTGCATTTCTTTGTCGCGAAACAGGGCGTGGTAGGCATCGCGGTCTTGCAGACGTTTGCCAAACATCACGAGGCCAGCGGTTTCTCGGTCGATGCGGTGCAAAGGCACGAGGTCGTCATTACCTGTGAGGTGTTTGAGCTGGACCAACAGGCTTTGCTGTACATAGCGGCCCGCAGGTGTGACGGGCATGAAGTGCGGTTTGTCCGCCACGATCAAGTGCTCGTCTTCAAACACGATGCTGGCTTTCTGGGGCAGCACCGGCTCGTTGGCGATGTGGCGGTAGTAATAGAGCTTGGTGTGCGGTGAGTAGGCCTGTGTGGCCGCCACGGGCTGGGCCTCTTCGTTGAGCACCAAGCCATGTTCAAAGCGATGCAGCCACTCGTCACGCGAGATGTCGGGCATGCGCTCTAGCAAGAAGTCCAGCACCGTGGGCCAAGGCCCAACGGGCAGCGACACGCGGCTGGCGCCGACGCCGTTGCGCGTGGGGATACGCATGTGTGCCAGACCTTTTAAATCTTGGTGAACACCAAGTCCCACACACCATGGCCGAGCTTCAAGCCACGGTTTTCAAACTTGGTGAGCGGGCGGTAGGCGGGCTTTTCGGCAAAGCCGCTGGCGTCAGTGGAGGTGTTTTTGAGCAAAGGCTCAGCAGACACCACTTGCATCATTTGTTCTGCATAGGGTTCCCAGTCGGTGGCCAAGTGCAGGTAGCCGCCGGGCTTGATGTGTTTGGCCAAGCGGTTGACAAAGGCGCTTTGAATCAAGCGGCGCTTGTGGTGACGGCTCTTGTGCCAAGGGTCTGGGAAGAAGATGTGCACGCCGTCTAGGTTGTTCTCACCCAGCATGTGGTCCATCACCTCCACTGCGTCGTGCTGCACGATGCGGATGTTGCCAATGCTTTCTTCGCCGCAGCGCTTGAGCAACGCACCCACGCCTGGGGCGTGAACCTCGCAGCACAAAAAGTTGTCGTCAGGGCGCGTGTGCGCGATCTTGGCAGTGGCGTCACCCATGCCAAAACCAATTTCCAAAATCAATGGGGCAGAGCGGCCAAAGGCGGAAGCCACATTCAAACGCTCAGGCGTATAGGGCAACAAAAACTTGGGGCCAAATTGTTCAAACGCGCGCGTTTGGCCAGGGCCCATGCGTCCAGCACGCAGCACGTAGGTTTTGATCACGCGCATGAAGGGCGTGTCGGATTTCGGGGCTTTTTCTGTAGTCATGTCAGGCGGGCGCTTGCCCTAGATATGTAATGTTGCAATTTTAGGGGAGTGAGTTACCGCAATTGAAATCGGAATGCGCTCGTTGCGTTGGGTTTGCCATCACACTGAGTTTTTAAATTCTAAAAGAGGTGTGCGATGGATGAAAAGTTTGCAAAATCATTTGCAAGTGAATGGGTAGAGGCTTGGAATGCTCACGACATTGAGCGACTTTTGTCGCATTACACCGATGATTTTGAAATGTCCTCGCCCATCATCGTTCAGTTGTTAGGTGAGCCTTCTGGAATCTTGCGCGGTAAAGCGACTGTTGGTGCTTATTGGCGTTAAGCCTTGCAAGTTGTGCCTGATCTTCGATTTGAATTGATTTCAGTGCTAGTTGGCGTGCGCAGTGTGACGCTTTATTACAAAGGTGTGCGCGATAGATTGAGCGCTGAAGTGTTTGATTTCAATGCTGCGGGTCTAATTGTTAAAGCGGCAGCACACTACGGGATTTAATTTTCAAAAAATAGGATTTAATTTCATGCAGGACATGATTGATTTTTTCAAGCGTTACCAATCCGAGTTTGATCAACAAAACTGGGCAAGTTTTGCCGCCTTGTTTCATGAGCCTGCGATGAGCGTGCGAGCTGATGGTTCGGTGATGGTCATTCCTACACAGGCAGATGGAGCGCGTTTGTATGCGTCTGTTTCAAGTGCTTGGCGGGCCGAAGGGTATGCAAGGTTTGAGACGGAAAATTTTGAAGTGCTGGCGCTAGGGCAAGACAGTCGGCTTGTGTCTTTTGATTGGCTGATGTTGTCAACCGAAGGTGAGTTGATTCGCCGTTGGAGGCAGTCGTATCAGGTGATACGCACAAAGGATGACTGGCAGGTCTTTACATCGACTTTTCATAAGCCTTGACCCAGAAAGTCAGTGCCTCTGTGAGCGAGCCACTTTGGGGTGCTAGATTGAGTCGTGCGGCGGCGGCATTCAGTGCAGCCAAAGGGTTGGAGAGGTCTAAAGCCTCAGCACCATTTTGTTTGCTGAGTTTTTCTCCGTTCTCACCCAGCACCAATGGCGTGTGCATGTAGCAAGGTGTCGCTAAACCCAACGCACGTTGCAACACGATTTGGCGTGCGGTGTTGTCGGTCAAGTCTTCCCCGCGCACGATGTGGGTGATGCCTTGTGCAGCGTCGTCCACCACCACCGCGAGTTGGTAGGCCCACAGGCCGTCGGCACGGCGCAGCACAAAGTCGCCTACTTCTTGAGCCACGTCTTGTTGTTGTAGCCCAAGCAAACGGTCATTCCATGCAATAGGCGTGGCAAGTTTTAAATCGTCGATGACGCGTTGCACATTCAGCCGCCATGCACGTGCGGCTTTGCCATTCAAACCGTTGCGGCACGTGCCGGGGTAGACCGCTGCTGTGTGGCGCTCACGCGTGTGACCCATCAGGGCTTGTGCGTCTTCAATCTCTTTGCGCGAGCAACCGCAAGGGTAGGCCCAGCCTTTGGCGATCAAGGCATCGAGAGCCGCTTGGTAGGCATCGCCGCGTTGTGATTGCCACATCGCAGGCGCATCTGGCACAAGTCCGCAGATGGCAAGCTGCTGAATAATGAGTTGGTCTGCACCTGTTATGCAGCGCGGCGTGTCCACGTCTTCGATGCGCACCAGCCATTGGCCGTTGTGTGCACGCGCGTCTAGCCAGCTAGCGAGGGCTGCAACGAGCGAGCCCGCATGCAGCGGGCCCGTGGGGGAGGGAGCAAATCGACCGATGTAGCGCACAAGAACTTCACGCACGGAACGCGTGCGTGAACCGTTTTACAAACGCTTGGCGGATTGGCAAACACCCAAGGCGAGTTCAAGGCCAGAGACAAACGCATCTTCCACGCGGTGGCCCAAGTGCCAGTCGCCACAGGTACCCAAGCCGTTGGATGGGTTGTACTGGTGCGAGACGCCTAGGGGCTTGACCGTTTTCGCATACAGCCAGCGGTGCAGCTCGGCATGTGCGGCTTCGGCGCGGATGCCTGTGAGTTCTGAGAAAGCGCGAAGCAATTTGGCTTTCACGCGGGCTTCGGTGTCGGTGATGTGCTCAGCCGACCACTCGGCGCTGGCTTGCACGGTCCAGCGCTCCACTTTGCCGCGGCCTGGTTTGGACGACTCGCGTGCCAACCATGCAATGCGGTGGTGAATGCTGCGTGCGGCGTTCCACTGTGGGCCAATGTGCAGGTTCGGTTGTGTGGCGTTAGGGAAAGCCACCATCATGGTCCAGCATGGGGCCACGTCGACGGCGTCCATGGCTTTGATCCATTGCGCATTGGCAGCTTCTTTGCCAGAGGCTTTGAGCAAGTTCTCGGCTTGTACCGACGGGATGGCGAGCAACACATGGTCAAAGCCTGCGTGCTTTTGCGCCACTTCTTTGCCCGAGGTGCTGTTGACGGTGTGCAGTGTCCACAAGCCTTTGGCAGCGCGCTCAAGGCGGTTGACTTGTGTGTTGTAGGTGACGGCTTTGCCCAGTGGTTCGGCCCAGTGGCGTACCAAGGCATTCATGCCTGGCTTGGCCACAAAGTGTGCGTCTTTGGTGGCGCGTGCAGCTTCAAACACATGGCCCAATGGGTCGAGCACACGCACGGCGTTGGCACTCCACGGGCGGCAAATGTCGGCAGTACCGGGCACGGCCTGCAAAGCCAGCGAGAAGCGTGGATCGCGTACGGTGAAGTATTGGGTGCCGTGGTCAAAGGTGCCGAAGTTGCTCAGACGAGTGGACATGCGGCCACCTGCGCCTCGGCTCTTTTCAAACACATGCACATGGTGGCCTGCTTGGGCCAAAGTGCGGGCTGCGGTGATGCCAGCAATGCCGGCTCCGATGATGGCGATGTTTAATGTCATGGTTGCACTCTACACCTTCTGTGGGCTTTGATTTGGACGGGGGTTCACCAATAGCGCAGAACGTGTGGTGGTGCTTTTCAGTTGTTTGAGCCACCACTGCAAAGCGCGCCCACCGCGCTCGCCCTCGCTGCCATCGGGAATGCGCCAAGCGTAACTGAGTTGGGCCACGCGTTGGGGACGATCAACCTCACGCACCACCAACACCCCCTGGTTGATCAGCGCTTGCACCATCAGTTCGGGCACAAACCCCACGCCGAGGCCGCGCACCTGCGCTTCAATTTTGCTGTGCATATTTGACACAGTGAACACGTCTTGGCCCGGCAGCAATCCAATGGTCGCGCCCGCGCCGCGTTGCACCGAATCGGCCACCGCCACCGCGCGGTGTTGGCCAATCAGGGTGTCGGTCAACGGTTCAGGGGCTTGTGCCAAGGGGTGGTGTGGTGCCATCGCAAACACAAAGCGCATGGGCCCCAGCGTGTGGCTGTGTATGCCAGATGTGGTGCCGCTTTCACTGAACGAGCCTGCAATGCCCAGCGCCAAATCCGCTTGTCCGCTGGTCAATGCTTCGAGCGTGCCGGTGAGGGTTTCGTCGCGCAGCTTCAATCGCGTGGGCGCATTCAAGGCCATGAAGGCTTCGCACAGCTCCATCACCGTGGTGCGGTCAATGATGCCGTCCACCGCAATGGTGAATTGGCTTTCCCAGCCCGTGGCCACCCGCTTAACGCGGTTGGCGATGGCGTCCATGTCGGCCAACAGACGTTCGCCTTCGCGCAACAGCTCATGGCCTGCGGCTGTCAGCTGGGCCTGCCTTGAGCTGCGGTCAAACAGCAGCACATCCAGCGCATCTTCGATCTGGCGCACACGGTAGGTGAGGGCGCTTGGCACCAGGCCTAGGGCACGCGCGGCGGCAGCAAAACTGCCCGCTTTTTCGATGGCGTGCAGCATGGACAGCGAATCGGGGGTGAGGACGTCACGGGGAGAAGTCATGCACTGAGGTGTTGATCGTTCAAATAATTTGAATGATGCCATCAAATGCCATGCATGGCAAAAGTGGGGCGAAGGCCTAAAGTTCAGGTCATAGGAGAACACGCCATGTTGACCATTCGCAAATCCCAAGACCGAGGTTACGCCGATCACGGCTGGCTCAAGTCATTCCACAGCTTTTCGTTCGCCAATTACTACGACCCTGAGTTCATGGGTTGGGGCAATTTGCGCGTGATCAACGAAGACCGCATTGCGCCGGGCACAGGCTTTGGCACACACGGTCACCGCGACATGGAAATCATCAGCTATGTGCTGAACGGTAACTTGGCCCACAAAGACAGCATGGGCAACATCAAAGGCATCCCGCCTGGCGATGTGCAACGCATGAGCGCGGGCAGCGGCGTGCAGCACAGCGAGTTCAACCACGCACCGGACGAAACCACACACTTCTTCCAAATTTGGATTGAGCCCAATGTGCGCGGTATTCCGGCCAGCTATGAACAAAGGCAAGTGCCGCCGGCCTCCAAGCGTGGTGCTTTGAGCCGCATTGCGGCACCTGAAGATGCTGTGGTGAAGATCCATGCCGATGCGGCTTTGTATGCGGGCTTGTTTGATGGCGATGAGATCGCCACCTTGACCCTTCCCGCTGGCCGCAAAGCCTATGTGCACTTGATTCGCGGTGCCTTGCAAGTCAATGGCGTGGCGCTGGCTGCAGGCGACGCCGCATTGTTGGACAACGAACCGACCTTGCACTTGACCCACGGCCAAGATGCCGAGGTGCTGGTGTTTGACTTGGCGCCCTGATTTTTATTTCATTCATTCATTTCAAAAGGAACACGTTCATGAACAACGCACTCAACCTCATTGGCCGCATTTTGTTGGCCGCACTTTTCTTACCAGCAGGCTTGTCAAAACTGTCTGGTTTTGAAGGCACGGTGGGTTACATCGCCTCCGTTGGTTTGCCTTTGCCTGCGGTGGGCGCCGCCGCCGCCTTGGCTGTGGAAATTTTGGGCTCTGCCGCTTTGATCTTGGGTTTTCAAACCCGTATTGCTGCGGCTGTGTTGGCTGTGTTCACTTTGGTGGCCTCGGTCTTCTTCCATGCGTTCTGGGCGGCTGCACCTGAACAAGCGTTTGTTCAACAACTTTTGTTCTTTAAGAACATTGGCGTGGTGGGCGGCTTGTTGGTCTTGGTGTCTTCAGGCGCTGGCGCTTGGAGTCTGGACGCTAAAAAACAAGCTCAATAATTCGCGCATTTTTCATTTACGTTTCTTCAACCTCACTAGGAATTCAACATGACTAAAACCGTCGTCGTTTATCACTCAGGCTACGGCCACACACAACGCGTCGCTCAATTCGTGGCCGAAGGCGCGAAAGCGACCCTCGTCGCCATTGATGCAGACGGCAACATCACCGACGCCGAATGGGAAACCGTGAACGCCGCTGACGCCATCATCTTTGGCTCACCCACCTACATGGGCATGGCCTCATGGCAGTTCAAGAAATTTGCTGATGCCACTTCTAAACAGTGGTTTGTCAGTGGCTGGAAAGACAAAGTGGCGGGTGGCTTCACCATTTCTGCTAGCCCCAGCGGCGACAAGCTCTCGACCATCCAGTACTTCATGACCTTGGCCATGCAACAAGGCATGGTGTGGGTGGGGCAGCCTGCCATGAACGATGGCAACATCAACCGCATCGGTTCAAACTCTGGCGTGATGGCTCAGGTGGGTCCTACCAGCCCAGCGGCTGACATTCCTCAAGGTGACTTGGACACCGCCAAAGCCTATGGCGAGCGCGTGGCGGCTGTGGCTGCCAAGTTGCGTGGCTAAACATCACAAACCTGCTGTTAGCGGGTTGTGAAATAAAAGGGCAGTTCGTCAGAGCTGCCCTTTTTCTTTGGGTAGTATCAAGCTATGAAAATCATTCAACTGCTGCCTTGGGCCGATTGGTTCGCGCTCGGATTTTTTGTCTTGGTTTGGATGGGCTACGCTGCGTTTGCAAAATACAGCAGCGAGCACCACCACTCGATTTTGGCCATGACCAACCGCTACCGTCATTTGTGGATGTTGCAAACCACAGCCCGTGACCCGCGCATGTTAGATGGCATCATCACGCAAACCTTGTCTGCCACACCGGCATTTTTTTGCTCCACCACCATTTTGATTTTGGGTGGTTTGTTTGCCTTGTTAGGCACCACCGACAAAGCCGCCGAGCTGGTGCGTGAAATTCCTTTTGCCGAGCAAACGCCGATCCTGGTGTTTGAATTCAAGATCTTGGTGTTGGTGGTTATTTTTGTGTACTCGTTCTTCCGCTTTTCGTGGTCGATGCGTCAGTACACCTTCGTGGCGTTATTGATTGGGGCCATGCCACCCGCGACCAGTTTTGAAAGTGACACCGCTGAGAACCGCATGCATTACGCCGATCGTGCTGCGGCGATGACAGGCTTGGCCGCTGAAACCTTCAATGGTGGTTTGCGCGCCTACTACTTTTCGTTTGCTGCACTCGGGTGGTTTTTTTCACCCACTATGTTTGTGTTCAGTACCATCTTGGTTGCTGGTACGTTGTACACCCGAGAATTTAAGTCTGAGGTGTTGATGTTGTTGCAGGAGTGAGCGGGAAGGTACCCTCTGGCGTCAAGCCCGTGGCACTCAAGTCGGCGCCGACAGCACGGCGCTCGTCAAACACAAAGCAGCCCCCGTTGTAGTGGTCGTTGCCTACTTCTTCAAAGTACTTGAGGATGCCGCCTTCGAGTTGGTACACATGGGGCAGGCCCGCGTTGCGCATGTAGATGGCGGCCTTCTCGCAGCGAATGCCGCCAGTGCAAAAGCTGATCACGGTTTTGTCTTGCAGCTCGTCCAAGTGCGCTTGCACCGCATCTGGAAATTCGGTGAACTTGGTGATGCCCCAGTTGATGGTATTTTTAAAGGTACCTGCATCCACCTCAAACTGATTGCGCGTGTCTAGAGTGACCACAGGACGGCCTTCGTCATCGTGACCTTGGTCCAACCAGCGTTTGGCGGTCTCAGGTGTGACAGCTGGTGCGCGGCCCTCGGCGGGGCGAATGCTGGGGTGGTTCATGCGAATGATTTCGCTTTTGACCTTCACCAGCATCTTGCGAAACGGCTGGGTGTCAGACCAGCTTTCTTTGGGGGCCACGTCGGCAAAGCGCGCATCGCTGCGCAGCCAGTCGACAAAGCTGCGCACATCTTCGGCGCTACCTGCCAAGAAGAAATTAATGCCTTCTTCTGCTATCAGGATGGTGCCTTTGAGCTGACGCGCCAGGGCGTTGTCCAAGCAAGGCTGGCGCAGGTCTTGGGCGTCGGGCAGGGCGACGAATTTGTAGCAAGAAATATTCAGAATTTGGTTCACCCTGCCATTCTAAGTAACGGGGTGTCCCTACAATCTGGCGCATGTTTGTTCATCTGCGCCTTCACTCCGAATTTTCTGTCGTGGACGGGACCAACCGCATCGACGAGGTGGTGAAAGCAGCCGCAGCCGACCAGCAACCCGCGCTGGCCATCACAGACATCAACAACCTCTACGGCGCCATCAAGTTTTACAAAGAAACGCGTGGCAAGGGCGTCAAGCCTGTCATCGGCGCAGAGATTTATTTAGAAAGCCTGACCCAAGACGCCGCACTGACCTCGCGCATGGTCTTGTTGGTGCAAAACCATCAGGGCTACTTGAATCTGTGCGAGCTGATCAGCCGCGGCTGGACGCAAAACGTGCACAGGGCGGTGGCTGTCATCAAACTTGAATGGCTGCAAGAGTTATCGCAAGGCCTAATTGCTTTGTCGGGCGCGCAAGCCGGTGCCGTGGGTCAAGCCTTGGTGCAAGGCGACACCACGCGTGCCGGTGAGGTGGCTTTGCAATTGGCTGGCATTTTCCCGCATCGTTTTTACATTGAGCTGCAACGTGCTGGCCGTGCGGATGACGAAACCCATGTGTCAGCTGCCGTTCAACTAGCAGCGCGCCTGAGCTTGCCCGTGGTGGCCACGCACCCTGTGCAGTTCACCCAACCCGATGACTACGAAGCGCACGAAGCGCGTGTGTGTATTGCGGAAGGCGAAATTTTGGGCAACCAACGCCGTGTGCGCAAGTTCACGCGTGAGCAGTATTTCAAATCATCCGCGCAAATGTGCGAGCTGTTTGCCGATGTGCCCAGTGCCATTGCCAACACGGTTGAGATTGCCAAGCGCTGCAACCTGACCTTGGTGTTGGGCAAGCCGCAACTGCCCAACTTCCCCATCCCGCCGGTGAACGGTGTGGTGATGTCAGTGGAGGACTATTTCCGTCACGTCTCGCACGAGGGCTTGGAAGAACGATTGCGCCACTTGTACCCCGTGGAAGCCAAACGCGATGAAGAGCGCCCACGTTATGTGGAACGCTTAGAGTTTGAGCTGACCACGATTTTGAACATGGGCTTTCCCGGTTACTTCTTGATCGTGGGCGACTTCATTCAGTGGGCCAAAGCCAATGGTTGTCCTGTGGGGCCGGGCCGTGGTTCAGGTGCCGGCTCATTGGTGGCGTATGCCCTCAAGATTACCGACCTTGACCCGCTGCAATACAACTTGCTGTTCGAGCGTTTCTTGAACCCAGAGCGGGTATCCATGCCCGACTTTGACATTGACTTTTGCCAAACCAATCGCGACCGCGTGATTGATTACGTAAAAGACAAATACGGTCGCGATGCCGTGTCGCAAATTGCCACCTTCGGCACGATGGCTGCCCGTGCCGCCATTGGTGACGTGGGCCGCGTGCTCGACATGAGCTACACCTTCTGCAAGGGCATCAGCGGCCTCATTCCCAACAAGCCGGGCCAGCACATCACCATCGCCGGCGCGATTGAGGTGGAGCCCATCTTGGCCGAGCGTTTGGCCAAAGAAGATGAAGTCAAAACCTTGTTGGAGTTGGCGCAAAAACTCGAAGGTATGACGCGTAACGTGGGTATGCACGCCGGTGGTGTGTTGATTGCCCCGGGCAAGCTGACCGACTTTTGCCCGCTTTACCAACAGCCGGGCAGCGAATCGGCGGTGAGCCAGTTTGACAAAGATGACGTGGAAGCCGCAGGCTTGGTGAAGTTCGACTTTTTGGGCTTGGCCACGCTGACCATTTTGGAGATCGCGCGCGAGTTCATCATGCAGCGCCACAAAGGCCAAGAGCACTTCGCGTTTGAAAATATCCCGCTTGACGACAAACGCACATATGAACTGTTCCAAGATGGCAAGACCGAGGCTGTGTTCCAGTTTGAAAGTCGCGGCATGCAAGGCATGTTGCGCGATGCGCGTCCCACGCGCTTAGAGGATCTGATTGCGCTGAACGCTTTGTACCGTCCGGGCCCGATGGACCTGATTCCTAGTTTTGTGGCGCGTAAGCATGGCCGCGAAACGATTGAGTACCCGCACCCCCTGGTGGCCGAGATGTTGTCCGAGACCTACGGCATCATGGTGTACCAAGAGCAGGTGATGCAGACCGCGCAAATTTTGGGCGGCTACTCGCTCGGCGGCGCTGACATGTTGCGCCGTGCCATGGGTAAAAAGAAACCCGAGGAGATGGCGGAGCACCGCGATATCTTCCGCGCCGGCGCTGCCAAAAACAACATCACCCAAGACAAAGCCGACGAAATCTTTGACTTGATGGAGAAGTTTGCGGGCTACGGCTTCAACAAGTCGCACGCCGCGGCTTACTCGCTGCTGGCGTATCACACCGGCTGGTTGAAGGTGCACTACACGGCAGAGTTCTTCTGCGCCAACATGACGGTGGAGATGGACAACACCGACAAGCTCAAGGTCTTGTTTGAAGACGCGCACAAGATGGGCCTGACCTTTGAAGCGCCCGATGTGAACCGTGGGCGCTACCGTTTTGAACCCATCTCAGACAAAGTCATTCGCTACGGCTTGGGTGCCATCAAAGGTTCGGGCCAACAAGCGATTGATGCCATCGTGGCGGCGCGCGAAGAGGGCGGCCCGTTCACCAGCTTGTTCGACTTCTGCCGCCGTGTGGACCGCAGTCGTTTGAACAAACGCACGGTCGAAGCCCTCATCAAAGCCGGTGCGTTTGACAATTTGCACCTCAATCGCGCCGAGCTGCTGGCCAGTGTGGAACGTGCATTTGACTTTGCCTCAGCGAGTGAAGCCAATGCCAACCAAGGCGGGTTGTTTGACATGATGGGTGAAGACACCCACGGCTCTAGCACGCAAGAGCCCGAGTATGTGGAGATGCTGCCTTGGGGCGTGAAAGAACGCCTCACGCACGAGAAGGTGGCGTTGGGCTTCTACCTTTCTGGTCATTTGTTTGACGAGGTCGAGCGTGAGGTACGTCGCTTTGCGCGCACCCGTATTGAAGACTTGATGGACTCGCGCGAGCCGCAGCTGTTGGCAGGCATCGTGAGCGATATGCGTGTGATCAATGGGCAGCGCGGCAAGTTGGCCATCTTCAAGCTCGATGACAAATCATCGGTGATCGAAGCCACGGCGGATGAGGCCACCATCAACACCTACCGCAATACCTTGAAGGATGACGAGCTGGTCATCATCATGGGCAAGGCGCAGCCCGATCGCTTTTCTGGCGGTTTGCGTTTGTCCATTCAGCAAGTGTGGAGCCTAGAACAAGCGCGTTGCCGTTTTGGCAAATACCTCAGTGTCACAGTCAACGGCACATCGCCTGACATTGCACGCCTCTTGCGCGACCACCCTGCCAAAGTGGAGTCCTCCGAGCAGGGCGAATTGGTGCGCGGCATGGGCGTACGATTGAAACTGCTGCGCGATGGTGCAACAGCCGACGTACAGTTGGGCGACAACGCCAAGTTTTTCCCCAGCGATGCCGCCCTGGCCAGTTGGATGGCGCAAGCCCACGACGGACAATCACAAATCATTTACGAGTAACCATTTATGTGGACCATTCCTACGCTCATGACACTGGCGCGCATTGCGGCCATTCCTTTGATCGTGGGGCTGTTTTATTTGCCCATTGAAACCGCTGAACGCAATCTGTGGGCCACGGTGATGTTTGTGGTGTTTGCCTTGACCGATTGGTTGGACGGCTATTTGGCCCGCAAGCTGAACCAATCGTCAGCCTTTGGTGCATTTCTAGACCCGGTGGCTGATAAATTTTTGGTGTGTGCCAGTTTGTTGATCTTGGTGCATTTGGGGCGCGCGGATGTGTTGGTGGCGCTGATCATCATCGGGCGTGAAATTGCGATCTCGGCCTTGCGCGAGTGGATGGCGCAAATCGGTGCTTCACGCAGCGTGGCTGTGCATGTGCTGGGCAAGCTGAAGACCACCGTGCAAATGGTGGCCATTCCTTTTTTGCTTTACGACGGACCGTTGTTTGGCGTGATTGATACCGCTTTGTGGGGATCGGTGTTGATTTGGTGTGCTGGCGTATTGACTGTCTGGTCAATGGTGTATTACCTGCAAAAGGCTTGGCCCGACATCGTGGACCACGCCAAATAATGCGCGAATCACGCAACCAAGCATGGGTCAATGCCATGCCTTGGCTCTTTGTGTTGATCTGGAGCACGGGCTTCATCGTGGCGCGCTACGGCATGCCCAATTCGCCTCCCTTCACGTTCTTGCTTTGGCGCTACATCTTTTCTATCGCGTGTTTTGTCTTGTGGGTCAAATGGGCGCGCGTGCCTTGGCCGCAGGGCAGGGCGCAATGGTGGCATTTGGCCGTCACGGGTATGTTGATGCATGCGGGTTATTTGGGTGGGGTGTGGGCGGCCGTGAAGGTTGGCATGGGGGCTGGTTTGACTGCCTTGATCGTGGGCTTGCAGCCCGTCATCACCGCCATTTGGTTGTCCGCCCGAGGTGGTCATGTGACCCGTCGTCAGTGGCAGGGCTTAGCCCTTGGTTTTGTGGGCTTGGCCATGGTGGTGTCGCGCAAGCTTGAAGGGGGCATTGAAGTCACGCCTTGGAGCCTGACCATGATCACCATGGCTTTGGTGTCGATCACTACGGGGACGCTCTATCAAAAACGATTTGTGCAACCCTGTGACGTTCGCAGTGCCAATGCCGTACAACTGATGGCCGCTTATGTGGTGACGTTGCCGCTCGCCCTGATGGAGGCTGAGCCCGCTTTGTGGAACGCAGAGATGATCTGGGCAATGGCGTGGGCCGTGTTGGTATTGACTTTGGGCGGTAGTTCTTTGTTTTACATTCTCATTCAACGCGGCGCAGCTGCAGCGGTCACCAGTTTGTTGTATTTGGTGCCACCTACAACCGCTGTGATGGCTTGGGTGTTGTTCAACGAACCCATCACCTGGGTGACACTGGCAGGCATTTTGGTGACAGCCATGGGGGTGAGTTTGGTGGTGCGTCCTCCTAGAATCACCACCTGATTTTTTCGAATATTTAGTTTCAAAGGTTGATGATGAGTCAAAAACGCATTGCAGTGATCGCTGGTGACGGCATTGGCAAAGAAGTCATGCCCGAGGGCATTCGCGTCATGGACGCAGCGGCCCGAAAATTTGGCATCGACTTGAAGTTTGATCACTTCGACTTTTCAAGCTGGGAGTACTTTGAAAAGCACGGCAAGATGCTGCCCGACGATTGGAAAGACCAAATCGGCGGTCACGATGCGCTTTACTTTGGCGCCGTGGGTTGGCCTGACAAAATTCCAGACCATATTTCGCTGTGGGGCTCGCTCTTGTTGTTTCGTCGCGAATTTGACCAGTACATCAACTTGCGTCCTGCGCGTTTGATGCCCGGCATCATCGCGCCCGTGGTGCGTCGCGATGGCTCACCACGTCAGCCCGGCGAGATTGACATGTACATCGTGCGTGAAAACACCGAAGGCGAGTACTCCAGCATTGGCGGTCGCATGTACCCCGGTACCGAGCGCGAAATTGTGATGCAAGAAACGGTGATGTCACGCATCGGTGTTGACCGCGTGCTGAAGTTTGCGTTTGAACTGGCGCAAACCCGGCCTAAAAAGCATTTGACCAGCGCGACTAAGTCCAACGGCATTGCCATCACCATGCCTTACTGGGATGAGCGTGTGGTTGAGATGGCGAAGAACTATCCCGGCATCAATGTGGACAAGTTCCACATCGATATCTTGACCGCGCATTTCGTACAACGCCCCGACTTCTTTGATGTGGTGGTGGCCAGCAATTTGTTTGGCGACATTCTGAGCGACTTAGGCCCCGCATGTACTGGCACCATTGGCATTGCACCGAGCGCCAACTTGAACCCCGATCGCAAGTTCCCCTCCTTGTTTGAACCGGTGCACGGCTCTGCGCCAGACATCGCAGGCAAAGGCATTGCCAACCCGATTGGTCAGATTTGGTGTGGCGCAATGATGCTGGAGTTCCTGGGCCACAAAGACGCACACGACGCCGTGATGGCGGCCATTGAGAAGGTGCTTGACCCCAAGAGCGGTGCTCCAAAAACGCCTGACATTGGGGGTAACGCTAGTACGGCAGATGTCGGTCGTGCAATTGCTGCCGCTTTGTGATTTTTAGTTTCAAAAAACGACTAGAATTCGCTCCCATGCTGTATTGTGCATAACCGCTTTAGATGTAGCGGTTGTCTCAACAAGGTGACAAGACACCCATAGCAGCTTATAACTTGTATGGCTTGTAAACTAGCCATATCCATTGATCAACATCACATCTCATTGAGAGGGGATTTTTGTGAATAAGACAGAACTGATTGAGCACATCGCTAAGCACGCCGACATTTCCAAGGCTGCAGCCACTCGCGCACTCGAGTCCACCATCGGTGCTGTGAAAACGACCTTGAAAAAGGGCGGCACAGTTTCTTTGGTTGGTTTCGGTACTTTTGCTGTTGGTAAGCGTGCAGCTCGCACTGGCCGTAACCCACGTACTGGCGAAGCCATCAAAATCAAGGCCGCCAAAGTGCCTAAGTTCCGTCCAGGCAAAGGCTTGAAAGACGCTTTGAACTAATTCACGGTTAAGGATGGGTGCTTAGCTCAGTTGGCAGAGCGGCTGCCTTACACGCAGTAGGTCGGCGGTTCGACCCCGTCAGCACCCACCACCCATTAAAAAGGCGAACACCCAGTTCGCCTTTTTTCTTGGCTTCTCACACATCACGATGAGTCCACTTCATGTTTGATTTTGTTCGCAAGCACACACGGATCATGCAATTTTTGCTGTTCCTTTTGATCTTCCCATCTTTCGTTTTATTTGGCCTTGAGGGTTACAACCGTTTCCGCGAAGGCGGCGCAACGGTTGCAACTGTTGATGGTCACGATATCACGCAAGCTGATTGGGATGCGGCGCATCGCAGCCAAGTCGAGCGCATGCGCAGCAGCATGCCAACGGTGGATGTGAAGTTGTTTGATACGCCTGAAGCCAAATACAGCACCTTAGAACGCATGGTGCGCGACCGTCTGCTCCAAGTCGCAGCGAACAAATTGCGCTTGGGTGCCAGCGATGCCCGTTTAGCGGCTGAGTTGCAACAAAACCCAACCATTGCCGCGTTGCGTCGCGCCGACGGTTCATTGGACATTGAACGCTATCGCCAGTTGCTCGCCACGCAAGGCATGTCACCTGAGTCGTTTGAGGCGCAAGTCCGTGGTGACTTGGCCTCTCGCCAAGTGATGTCAGGTGTGGGTGTGACCAGCTTTAGCCCAGTGGCTTTGGCCGATGTGACTTTGAATGCTTTCTATGAGCAACGCCAAGTGCAGGTGGCAAAGTTTGCACCTGCTGACTTTGTGTCTCAAATCAAACCCAGTGATGAAGAACTGGAGACCTACTACAAAGCCAATGCTGACAAGTTTCAGTCCGCTGAACGTGCAGACATTGAATATGTGGTCTTGGATTTGGCGGCGGTGCAAAAAGGCATCGTGGTGCCTGAAGCTGAACTCAAGTCGTACTACGAACAAAATGCAGCCCGTTTGGCTGGTTTGGAAGAGCGTCGCGTCAGCCATATCTTGATCAATGCGGACAAAGGGGCCTCCGCCACCGAGCGTGATGCAGCACGGGTCAAGGCTCAGGCCTTGTTGGCCGAAGTACAAAAGTCGCCCAACCAGTTTGCTGAGTTGGCGCGTAAAAACTCGCAAGACACAGGCTCTGCTGCCAAAGGTGGAGACCTCGACTTTTTTGGCCGCGGTGCCATGGTGAAGCCTTTTGAAGAGGCTGCGTTTGCTCTGAAAAAAGGCGAAACCAGTGGTTTGGTGGAAACCGAATTTGGTTTTCACATCCTCCGTCTGACTGACATCAAACTACCCGAACAAAAAAGCTTTGAGTCGCAGCGTGCCAAGCTAGAAGTCGAAGTGCGCGCCCAATTGGCGCAGCGCAAATTCGCCGAAGCGGCTGAACAGTTCACCAACATCGTCTACGAACAATCAGATAGTTTGAAGCCCGTGGCTGAGCGCTTGAAGCTTGAGGTCCAACACGCGAACAACTTGGGGCGCGAACCCGTCGTAGGTAACACGGCGGCGAACAACCCCAAGCTTTTAGCTGCAGTGTTCTCGCCAGATTCGCTTGAGAAAAAGCGCAACACTGAAGCGGTCGAGTTGGCCCCTAACGTCTTAGCCGCAGCCCGTATCACCAGCTACAGCCCCGCACGTACCTTGCGATTGGACGAAGTCAAAGCCCGTGTGCACGAGCAAGTGGTGGCGCAACTGGCGGGTGAACGTGCGCGTTCAGAAGGTGCTGCCAAGCTGGCTGAGTGGAAAGCCAGTCCTGATGCTGCCAAATTGCCCGCGGCCATTGTTGTGTCCCGTGAGTCCAAGCAAGCGCAACCCCCTGCGTTGGTCGAAGCTGCCTTGCGTGCCAGCACGCAAACCCTGCCAGCGTGGGTGGGCGTTGATTTAGGTGCCAGCGGCTACGCTGTGGTGAAGGTTGAAAAAGTGCTGCCGCGTGATGCTGCAAACGCCTCGGGCTTGACCCGTGAGCGCGACCAGTATGCTCAGTGGTGGGCATCGGCCGAGGGCTTGGCTTACTACAAGCTGTTAAAAGAAAAATTTAAGGCAGAAATCAAAGTAGCTCGGTTATAATATTCGCTTCTACGGTGGCTGTAGCTCAGTTGGTAGAGTCCAGGATTGTGATTCCTGTTGTCGTGGGTTCGAGCCCCATCAGCCACCCCAAATAAATCAAGCACTTAGCCCGGTTCTCCGGGCTTTTTGCTTTCTGGCTTCTTTTCGATGTCACGGCGGATGTAAGCAAATTTCGAATATTTCTCTAAAAATTACCAAAGGTCACGGCTGCGTCATCAAAGGGTGATTACCGTTGTCGATCTAGTAGTCGCCATCGATGTTGAACTCTTAGCAGCTAAAACACAGTGTTCGACTCCGTTTAGCGCTGTTTAAAGGTCACTCTTTCTCAACCAGTCGAGTAGAGATTGAATTCTGGTCACTTTCATCCTTCGGCGAGGGACGTAAGCTTTGAACCAATTTTCTTGGGGTGGAAATTTAGGCAAAACTGGAACGAGTTTTCTATCTGCCAAGTGATTTTTTACGACATAGGCGGGCAAGATAGCGATACCCAAAGAGCGTAGCGTTGCATCCAGTAATGTCATGTTGTCATCGGCGAGAAGGCGAGCTTCTACTTCAACTGAAATTACGCCGCGTGGACTCTGAAAATGCCAATCTGATCCTGTTGCTGAGAATACTAAACAGGCATGGTTAGCTAAATCTCTTGGGTGCTCGATCTCCGAGTGTTGTTTTAAATACTCGGGTGTCGCGCACAACATAGGTTGGACAGGCCTCAAGGGCACATCTACGACCCCTTCATAACTGGCGAGGCGACCGCTGATTGCTAAATCGAATCCGCTTTCTGCTGGGTTGGCTGACCGATCAACAAGAGCAACTTCTAATGTGATGCGTGGATTTTTTACAAGAAATTCATTGAGTAATGGCCCAAGCCTTTGAATTCCTAAGGTGGTTGGTGCCATCAATCGAATATGGCCTTCAAGTTTGCCGTCATTGCGTTCAACGGTGTCTAGTAACTCTTCTAAATCTGACACCACGCTTATGGATCGCGCATGAAATTTTTCGCCAGCTTCGGTTAAGTTGACCTTGCGCGTGGTTCGCTCAAATAGCCGAGTATTGAGATGCTTCTCCAAGCTGCTGACCCGCTTGGCCACCATCGAAGGAACAACTCCCAGATCTCTGGCCGCCTCGGAAAAACTGCCACACCTGACGACGGCCATGAATGTTTGGATGTGTGAGATGTAATCCATTTGTGAATCATACTCACAACTCATAACCAATATTTAGAAAAATGATTCTTTATTTAGTTCAATAAACTTCACGCACCGTATTCTTAACTTCCAAAATCGGAGACAACATGAACCGCAAGACCTTCATCAAGAGCCTCGCAGCTGTGGCAACAATGACATGCATCACAAGTGGCGTGATGGCACAAGCATTTCCAAATAAGCCGATCAAGATCATTACCCCTTTCCCTGCCGGGCAGGGGCCTGATGTTTTGCTGCGCATGGTCGCCGACAAGATGAGTGCATCGTTAGGTCAGGGGGTTGTGATTGAAAACAAACCTGGTGCCAGCGGGTTCATTGCTTTCGATGCAGCCAAACGCAGCCCTTCGGATGGTTACACCTTGGTGCACATGGATAGCTTCCATGTCGGAACCCACCCTCATTTATTCAATCGCTTGCCCTACAGCGCGACCAAAGATTTCGACCCCGTTACGCCGCTGGTGCGTAATTACTTCTTTGTGGTGGTGGGAGCGAACTCCAAATACAAAACCATGGGTGAACTGATCGCAGATGCCAAGGCTCGTCCTGGCGTTGTTTCATATGGCTCTTGGGGCGTCGCCACGCCAGCGCATTTGGGAGGATTGCTGTTGGAGTCATCCGCGAATATTCAGATGAATCATGTGCCATACAAGGAAGTAGCTCAGCTGTATCAGTCGGTAGCGAACGGTGAACTTGATTGGGCCATTGGTTCTGCCGCATCGGCTGGCCCGTTGCTGCAGGGTGGCAAAGTGCGCTTTCTGGCTGCGGCTGCGCCTAAACGCATTCCTGGTTACGAGAAAGTCCCCACTTCGGGTGAGTCAGGTGGCCCTGCCAACTGGGCAGTCGGCGGTTGGAATGGTTTGTTGGTTCCTAAAGGAACACCTAAAGAAATTGTTCAGCGTTTGAACGAAAGCATTGTTAAAGCGATGCAGTCTCCAGAGATCAAAGAAAAACTCGGCCCCTTCACTTACGAGAACTACACCATGTCACCTGCTGACATGGCCAAGCAGATGGATGTGGAGGTGAATAGCTGGGGACCCACGCTGCAAAAAGCAGCCATCAAACTTGACTGATGACGTCAAAGATTTAAGTCATGAACCCCAAATTGTTTGAAGTCAAAGTTGTTCAAGTCAGGCAACTCACGCCTAGGGTGCGTGAGTACCTGTTGACCACCGTGAGTGGTTCGGCATTGCCGACATGGACCGCGGGCGCACACATAGCGCTTCACTTGACATCGCCTACCCGTGGATTGGTTGTCAGGCACTACTCATTGATCGGTGGCGATGGTTTGCAGGACGACGCCCCCAATACCTATCGGATTGCGGTGCAGCGTGAAGAACATGGATTCGGCTCTAACCTGATTCATGAAAGCTTCAAGGCAGGAACCACGCTTCGCATTGGCCCGCCTGTGAACAGCTTTGCGCTTGATCGCGACGCTTCCAAGGTATTGCTGTTGGCTGGTGGTATCGGCATCACACCTTTGGTGCCGATGGCACGAAGTCTGATTCGTCGCAAGCGAGAGTTTCAATTCGTCTACAGCGGACGCTCTGTGGTGCAAATGGCCTACGCCCAAAGCTTGCAGGACATTTGTGGTGCGGCCCTTCGACTGCAATGCAGCGATACCGATGGCATGCTTGACATTCGTGCCTTGCTTGCGCAGCAAGATTCAGATACGCAAGTTTATGTATGTGGTCCCACCCCCTTTATTGACGCAGCGATCAAGGCTGCCAAGGACTTGAATTGGCCGGAAAGTCGTTTGCGTAGCGAAGCCTTCATTTCCTCAGTATTGGCGGGGGATACGCCATTCAAAGCCATCCTACAAAGAAGCGGAAAAGAAGTAGAAGTGCGTGGTGACGAAAGCTTGCTCGACGCATTGAGCCATGCACGAATTCCCGTATTTTGGGATTGTCGAAAGGGGGAGTGTGGTCTGTGCGTTACAAAAGTTCTGTCGCATGAGGGAGCGCTTCAACACCGTGACCGCTACTTGACGTCCGAAGAAAAAAAAGCCGGCCAGAGCATGTGTCTGTGCCTTTCCAGAACCAACGGGAAAAGCCTTGTGCTTGACCTGTAACCAAGAGGTGAGATATGAATTCCATCGTTGACCAAAGTGTCATTGATATAGAAAACGCTGACAACTTTGAGTTGGGTGGCTTTGCTGATCACACTACACCGTTAATTCGTGACTGTTGGTACGTCGCAGCGTTGACCCATGAAGTCTCGCGTGAAGTCATTAGCAAACGACTGCTTGGCGTGGATGTGGCCTTGTACCGCACGTTGGCTGGTAAGGCTGTTGCTGTGCGCAACCGTTGTCCTCATCGCTCTTTTCCTTTGTCTAAGGGCAAGCTCGAAGGCGATGTCTTAGTTTGCGGCTACCACGGCATGGCCTTCAATGATTCAGGTCACTGCGTCAGGATGCCGGCTTTGCCCATCGTACCCACTCACGCTGATGTGCGCAGCTATCCCTTGGTTGAAAAAGGGCCGTTAGTCTGGATTTGGTTAGGCAATCCGGATAGGGCAGACGAGTCCCTGATTCCTGATACCGAATGGTTAGCCAGTTCGCAGTGGAAAACAGTCAATGGTTTCTTCCCAATCAAAGCCGACTATGTGTCAATGCATGAAAACCTGCTGGACCAGACGCATTTCCCTTTCTTGCATCCTGGCGCTATTGGTACCCCTGAGTACGCACGTTCCAAACTCGATGCTCGCATGGATGGTGACAGCGTGGTGATTGACCGTGCTTTACTCGACTCTGCGCCACCGGGTGTGTACGCCATGCCAACGGGCTTAGTTGGCAAACCTGTTGACCGTTTCAGTGAAGCACGTTTTGTGTCACCTGCCTTGCACCGTGCGTTTGCGCGCATTGTTGACAACAACGACCCAAGCGGGCAGTCACATACTTATCGTTTCAACATCACGCACATCTTTACACCTGAGACGAATCAAAGTATGCATTACTGGTGGTTCTGTAGCCGTGACTTTAAGCACGACGATGCAGCCATTGATGCGCATTTATCCACCGCATCGGCGAAAGCCTACAAGGAAGATGTCGATGCACTGGAGTGGATCATGGCCAACATCCTCAACGATGCTGATCCTCAATTTGACCTCCACTTTGCTCCCGATAAGCCCGGTCTCATGATGCGTCAAAGTCTTTACAAGTTGGCGATGGTTGAAGCTGGAAAAGAAATCTAAAGACTTTGACCATGAGCAAACCATTTTTCATGCTGATCAAGTCGACAGCCTGCTGCGCCCTCATCATCGAAGTTTCATGCCGGGTCTGGGGTGATCAATAAACATTGTTTTGACCTGCGCCGATGGTGGACCTTCATTCAGTTTGAAGTAAGTCAGTTCTTCGCCATTCGGCGATTTCAAAAGCCTTGGTTGTTTCCATTTGCATCAGCAACGGCGATAGGCGCTCCAGTGTTGGTAGGAGCTTGGATTCAGCATTTGAGCGCAGGCCTTACTGCTTCCCTGGGTGCTTTGGTATTTTTGTATTTGCCTGAGACCTCACTACTTGCACGTCTGCACTCTTTGAGCGTGAGCTGTGTCGTTATGTTGGTCAGCTATGGCATTGGAATGCTCAGTGCGTCCGGGGCAATGCTTCAAGTCATTGGGTTTGCCATAGTCACAACGATAACCACGCAATACTGCCGAGTTTTTACTTTGGGTGGCCCACCAGGGAGTCTGTTCTTTGTCATTGCAGCTTCGATAGGTGCCGCTGGTCATTACCCGTTGATGGAGTGGCTACCCAAAATGACACTTGTTGCGATAGGTTGCCTTTGGGGCCTAGTTGTGGCGTTGTCTTACAGCTTACTCGTGCGAACTAAAGCGACCTCGCGTTCATCAAACTCACCTGTCATTGAGTTTAGAAAAAATTACAAAGAAACGATCTTTATTGGATTCGTCGTTGGCATTTCACTTGTGATGGCTCAAACGTTACAACTGGATAATCTTTACTGGGTTCCAATCAGTTGCTTAGCTGTGATTCAGGGGGACAGTCTGCGAGAAGTTTGGCGCAAACAATTGCACCGCATGATTGGTACCTCGCTCGGGCTTTTCTTGGTGTCGTTCATCTTTCTATTTCCCCTTGTGAGTGATTTTCAAATTGCATTCTGGCTCGTATTACTTACCTTTCTGATTGAACTCACGGTCGCCAGCCACTACGCGACTGCTGTTATGTTCATCACCCCAATGACAGTTCTGTTGGCCAATGCAGGCCATGCAAGTCAAACATCTTTATCGACGCTTGCGCGAGCTCGGCTATTGGATACAGCGATTGGCTGCTTCCTTGGCTTATGCGGTGGTTTTTATCTTCATACCAAACAGGCGGGGAAGTTAAATTTTTTTTCCGTTCGCGGGGGCCAAAATGGCCTACGGAAAACGCTTTCATCCATCCAAGGTTGTTCATGCCATGGGGCATCGAAAGGCAATCAAAAAAAGAAGATCAAACCTTAGATTTTTTACAGTTTGGAATCTTGACTTTGATATTTGTTGCTTTTCATTTGAGATGAAAGTTCATGCGCATATTTTTGAAGCAAGCTGATTTGGCTCGATAAAGGCGGTTCTGGAATTTCTTGAATTGAGCCTACGATTCCCAGGGCGCCAGCAAGCACTTCACCATCGCGAAAAATAGGTACTACAAGCGTATTGATGCCGACCATCATTTCTCCTGCGGCATAGTCGTAGAGTCGTTCGCGTATCACGGGTAGTCGGTCAAGTACCGTTTGACGGTCAATTAATGAACTGTCAGTTTCTGCGACTAGCGCTTCGGATAAAAGTGTTTGCTGGCTATGAGGTGATGAATACGCCAACATTAATCGGCCGAAGGCTGAACAGTGCGGTAATGGGCGGTTGCCAGGTTTGACAGAGACACAAATTCGCGCGTAAATATTCTCTGAAGTAGCTATCACCATTGGCTGATCATTGATCGGAATGGCAAGTACGGCGGTCTGCTTTAACTCATCTCGCAACTTGACTAAGTATGGTTCAGCCCGATAGCGAAGATCAAATTGCGCGCCAGCTGCCTCGCCAAGTTGAAACAGACGCCAGCCGAGTCGATAACGCTCGGTGGCGTGTTCTTGCTCAACCATCCCCATTTCTTTCAGCGTTGCTAGATGCCTGTGGATGCGGGGTTTTGTCTCGCCCATCATGTCCGCAAGTTCAGTGATTCGCATAGCTCTTCGGGCTAAAGCCATCTTATCGAGCATGCGCATTGCTACCTTGACGGCTTCTACTGAATTGGGTTTACGTGGTTGCTTTGTTGAACCTTTGGATTCTTTCGTGCTAATTGTCTTTGAAGCGCCAGCAAGTTCATCTAATGATTTATTGGTCATATTAAGGTAAACCCTTTCTATTTCAAATAAAACTCCATGATAACGTTCAGCAGCGAAAAAGAGTTATGCTGTGCGTAAAATAATTCGTGTTCTTGAAATTCAAAAAAACTGAAGCCAACTACGATTAAAAGTATTAAAAATGATTATTTTTGATTTGCTCACTGGTTTTTTGGGAAGTGGCAAGACTACTCTTCTCAATGCTTTCTTGAAGCATCCAGTTGGCGCGGGCACTGCGGTGATAGTCAATGAGTTCGGCGCTATTGGGCTGGATCAGTTGCTCTATCAAGAGTTTTCTGAAGATGTTTATTTGCTAGACAACGGCTGTTTGTGCTGCACCGTCACGCATTCGCTGCGCGAAACCTTGTTAGAGATCAAAAATGTGGCAGAACAGACGGGGCGTCCGCCTTTGCGTCGCGTGGTGATTGAGACAACGGGCTTGGCTGACCCTCTGCCCGTCTTGCACGCGCTACTGGGTGACAAGGTACTGATGCAGCACTTTCAGTTGGGGCAAGTCATCACCACTGTAGATGCTGTGCAAGGTGAGCAGCAGCTCATTCGACATCATGAATCACGTCGGCAGGTGAGTGTGGCTGAGCGTTTGGTCATCACCAAAACCGACATGGTTGAAGCTGAGCAGTTGCTGGCATTGCGCCAGCGATTGGGTGAGATTAATCCTTTTGCAAAGATCATGCTGTCCATGGATGGTCATGCTGCGCTGTCCGTCTTTACGACTGAAGTTGGTGAACATCGCCTTGGACTCTTGCCGAACTCAGATCACCAACCCTCTCATGCCAGCCACTCCCACGGCAGTCATGTGGGAGCTTGGAGCGTCTTTACCGATATTCGTCCCACTTGGGTTGGTCTCTCGGCTTGGTGGCATTTAATAGTGCAGCAATTTGGGGACCAGTTGCTGCGCTGCAAAGGTTTGATTCCGATGGACGATGTGCGTCCCTTTGTGATGATTCAGGGGGTGGGCAAAGTGTTCCATTCTCCAACGTACCTGCAGAAATGGCCAGATACTGATCCGCGTGGTCGCATCGTGTGCATTGGGACGGGGCTTGATCCAATTTGGCTCCAAGCCAGTTTGCGTGCACTGGCGCTGACCGAGGCATCGTGCCGACCACGCAATTTGCTTGAGTTGAGTGAATGTTTTTAATAAGAGACGCCCATGAAGACATCTGAATTCGTACTGCGCGGTGGCACACTGGTTGATGCGACAACAGACGGCCTACCAAGAGATTTGTTAATTCGTGACGGCAAGATCGCCGCTCACTTAAGCCCAGGAACGCCGGTGGATGCCTCAATCCCCGTGATGTCAGCGCAAGGTTTGCATATTTTTCCGGGATTGATTGATGCACATGTGCACTTTGGTTTTGGCGAAAAGATTACTGAGTATGAAACCGAAACCATTTATGCCGCGCAAGGTGGCTTTACGACAGTTCTTGGCTATTTTTTGAACAACGAGGCTTACGCAGACGTGTTCAAACGCGAGCAAGACTATGCCAAAACGCGCGCTTACATTGACTACGCGTTTCACTTCAGTACGGCCAATGAGCAGCACATTCAAGAGTTGGCGGAGTACGTCAAAACCTACGGCGTGACCTCGTTCAAATACTTTATGAACTTCAAGGGCGAAGAGGGGCGTTATTTAGGGCTAGATGGTACGGATGATGGTTACCTCTTTGATTTGCTGGCTAAGGCAGCCAGCATCGGTGATGTGAAAGTGGTTTGCCACACCGAAAACATTGAGGTGGT
>CANCGU010000005.1 GCA_947377705.1 Comamonadaceae bacterium | reverse complement strand
AAACAAGGGCGTGCCGTGTGTGTGTGCGAGGTCAGCCAGTTTGACGCCTTCCAAATACAAATCGTTGTTCTGTGTGGCCACAAAAGGCGCACCGGCAAGCAGGGTGTGTGTCATCAAACGGCTCTTAAAAATTAACGGCCAGTCGCAGCGGAGGCTGCGGTAGCGGGGGAGGTGGCAGACGCGGGGGGTGTCGCTGGTGCAGCGGTGTTGCCTGGTAGTTGACGACGCACAAGATCAGGCAGCTTGGCGCGTTGTTGAAACTCGGGATCGCTGGGTAAATATAAATTACCTTTTTGTCCGCACGCCGCAAGCACTGCCGCTGCGCACAACGCAGAGGCCACACCCGCACGAAGGCTTGTGCGTCTGACTAAAATCATTTGTTCAATACCCATGGCGCAAATTGTAATGACCGATCTCGAATTCTTAGACCGCGCAGAACTTCTGCTCAAAGCCGTTGAGTTGGCCTGTGACCGCATCAATGATGACGGCGACGCAGACATCGACAACCAGCGCGTGGGCGGCATGATCACGCTGACGTTTGAGAACAAAAGCCAAATCATCATCAACTTGCAAAAGCCTCTGCATGAAGTGTGGTTGGCGGCTCGCTCAGGTGGGTACCATTTCAAGTTTGACGGCCAGCAGTGGGCTGACACCAAAGGCCAAGGCGAATTCTTTGTGCGCCTCAGCAAAGACGCCAGTACACAAACGGGCTTGGCGCTCACCTTTCACGCGTAACGTCACCGTTCGACAAAGAAAAAAGGGCGCTATCAGCGCCCTTTTTTAGTTCTTGAACAAATCGAGAATCTTTTTCTTCTCGTCGTTGGCTGGCAGTTGTTCGCTGCTGTTGCTTGAACGGCTGTCCAGCCCCAAGCTGCTCACGCCGCCGCCTTTGCTGAACTCGGTGTAGGCCCAATCACCACTTTCGTGGCTCAGACCTGCGGGGGGCGTCGGCTCGGCAATCGGCACGTTTTGCAGGGCGTGCTGCATGTAGCTGATCCACACGGGCAAGCTCAAACCGCCCCCCGTTTCGCGGTCGCCGAGCTTGCGCGGTGTGTCGTAACCAATCCATGTGACGGCCGTGAGTGTGGGGTGGTAGCCGGCAAACCAGGCGTCCATTGAATCGTTGGTGGTACCGGTTTTGCCGTAAATGTCGTTGCGCTTCAAGGTGGCTTGTGCGCGTGCGGCCGTGCCTGAGCGGGTGACTTCTTGCAGCAAGCTGGTCATCACAAAGGCATTGCGAGCGTCGATGGCACGGGCTGATTCGTCCAATGGCGTGGGTGTGAACTCAGACAGTACTTTGCCCATTTGGTCCGTCACCTTGGTGATGAGGAAGGGGTTCACGCGGTAGCCGCCGTTGGCAAACACCGAATAGCCCGCTGCCATTTGCATGGGCGTGACCGAGCCTGCGCCCAGCGCCATGGTCAGGTAGGGCGGGTGTTTTTCTGCGTCAAAGCCAAACTGAGCAATCCAGTCTTGCGCGTTTTGTGCCCCTACGGCTTGCAGCACGCGAATCGAAATCATGTTTTTCGATTTGGCCAAGCCCTTGCGCAAAGTCATGGGGCCTTCAAACGTGCCGTCGTAGTTTTTAGGCTCCCACGGTTGGCCGCCGGTGACGCTGGCATCAAAGAACAGCGGGGCATCGTTGACTACCGTCATGGGTGTGAAGCCTTTTTCCAGTGCTGCCGAATAAATGAAGGGCTTGAAGCTCGAGCCGGGCTGACGCCAAGCTTGGGTGACGTGGTTGAACTTGTTTTTGTTGAAGTCAAAGCCCCCGACCAGCGCGTGAATGGCACCGTCGCGTGGGTCGATGGACACAAACGCACCCTCGACTTCGGGCAGTTGGGTAATTTCCCAGCCGCCTTTGGCGGTTTTGGTGATGCGCACCAGTGCGCCTGGGCGCAGCTTGATGTTGGGCGCAGCTTTGTCAGACAAGCCCGATTGCACGGGTTGCAAACCTTCGCCCGTGATTTCTAACACTTCACTGTTTTGGCGGACCACACGTACTTTTTTAGGCGTCGCTTCCAGCACCACAGCGGCCAACAAATCGCCTTTGTCGCCTTGCTCAATCAAGGCATCGTCAATTGCGTCTTCCAGTTCAGACGCTTTTTCAGGCAAGTTGATGAAACGCTCAGGCCCCCGGTAGTGTTGACGGCGCTCAAAGTCCATGATGCCGCGACGCAGCGCAAAGTAGGCTGCTTGTTGGTCGCTGGCGCGGATGGTGGTGTACACATTCAAGCCGCGTGTGTAGATGTCGGGGCCGTACTGGGCAAACATGAGCTGGCGAGCCATCTCAGCCACGTAATCGGCGTGGGTGTTGAGGCTGCTCATGGCGGTGCGAATTTTTAACTCTTCTTGCTTGGCGGCAACGGCTTGCTCTTTGGTGATGAAGCCGTTTTCTTCCATGCGCTCAATGATGTAGAGCTGACGTGCGCGTGCGCGCTTGGGGTTGGCAATCGGGTTGTAGGCCGACGGCGCTTTGGGTAAGCCTGCCAACATGGCTGCTTCGGCAATGCTGATGTTCTTCAGCGGCTTGCCAAAGTAGGCCTCAGACGCAGCGGCAAAGCCGTAAGCGCGGTTGCCCAAATAAATTTGGTTCAAATAGATTTCAAAAATTTGGTCTTTGCTGAGCATGTGCTCAAGCTTGCTGGTCAGCAAGATTTCATAAATCTTGCGGGTGAAGGTTTTTTCAGATGACAGGTAAACATTACGTGCCACCTGCATGGTGATGGTCGAAGCCCCTTGGCTCTTGGCGCGGCCTAAGTTGGCCAAGCTGGCACGCAACAAGCCGATGTAGTCCACCCCGCCGTGTTGGTAAAAGCGTGCGTCTTCAATGGCCAGCACCGCGTCTTTCATCACTTTGGGAATGTCTTTGAACGGGGTCAGGTTGCGCCGCTCTTCGCCGAACTCGCCAATCTGTGTGCCTTCGACCGAATACACCCGCATAGACAGCTTGGGACGGTAGTCGGCGAGGTCGGAAATGTCCGGCAGTTGTGGGTAGGCCATGGCCAGCGCCACGGCGACCAGCAAGCCCAAAACGAGCATGCCTGTGGCTGCAATTCCTAGGGTCCACAGCAAAAGCCGGCCCGCCATGGAACGTGGGGCTGTCGAGGCAGCAGCGTGTTCTTTCGAACCTTCGGGGGTGGGGGTTGTCGCCATAAGTGGTGAAGATTATAAAAACCGCGCTGCTATTACAAAAGTCCCGAGTCAAACACCTCCGCGACCGCTTGTCAACGCGTTGAAATCCACGGCATTCCTCCCCCTGAAAAGGATGCACTTCATGCGCTGGCCCTTCTGGTTGCCCCGATCACACCCGCGTCGCCTCTGTGTGGTTGGCTTAGATGTGGGTCCTGAGGTCTGCCGCTTGGTGGTGCTGGTCGGCACGCCGACACGACCCGAAAGTGTTTGTTGTGCCGAGCCGCTGAGCTTGCCCGAAGGTTTGGTGACACAGGGCGAGGTGTTGCAACCTCTTGCGTTGGGTCAATGGCTGCATACCTATTTAGAGGCGAAAGGTTATCAGCCACAGGCGATGTGCGTCGGTTTGAACGATGTTTGGGTTTCGCATCACACCGTGTCGTTGACGGCGGGATTGTCCGAGGACGATGTGGTGTTTCAGTTGCAGGCTGAGGTTCAATCGGTTTTGCCCGATGGGGCGGCAGAGGTGTGCGTGGATTACGACGTGATGCCTGAGCCTGCCGAAGCTGGCGAGTTGCTTTATCAGGTCCAAGCCGTGCCCCGTGCGCGCATGGAGACTGTGCTGCGCGTGGCTGAGGCTGCGGGTTGGTTTGCGCTGGTGGTGGCGCCGCGCCGTGCGGCGCTGGCATCCCCAGTTGATGAGGCGTTTGGGCTGGCCTTGGGGGCTTGGCGTGAAACCGCGGTGAACTTCTTGCCACATCGGTCATTCATGCAGGCGTTGTTGCCTTATGTTTGGTGGCTGCATGTGGGGGTGTCTGTCATCGTCGCTACCAGCTTGACGGTGGGTTCAGTGGGGGTCTTTTTCTCTGTGCCCGAAACCAAACCGCAGCACACGCACGAGTGGGTCAGTGCTGCCCGCGCGTACGAAACTGCACAGCAGGCGCACACCCAAGCGAAAGCCGCACAGCAACGCGGGGTAGAACAGTCGCATTGGCTGCAAGCCCACCAAGCCTTGCCGTCGCAGAGCTTGGTATGGAGCCGTGTCCTCGGTCAGGCGGCACAGGGTGTACGGGTGGTTCGGTTGACACAGCAAGCAGCGCACTGGACAGTTCACGGCGAAGCTTTGTCCCCTAGCCATGCACAACAACTGGTGGCGCAGCTCAAAGCCCTCGACATTTGGGCGCAAGCCCCCGAGCTGCTGCAATTGCATGTCATGCCCGCTGCGTCCCCCGCAGGCTTGCCGGTCTGGCAATTTCGAATCGAAGCCAACTTGAAAGCAAGCGCATGATGAATGGGCTTTATATGGCCTTGCGCACGCTGAACTGGCGGCAGCCCTGGGCTTGGCCGCGTGCCTTGCAGTCCGTTTTCTTTCTGGCGGTTGGCCTCGTGAGCGTGTTGCTGTTGAGCCCTTGGTGGATGTCGCGTTGGCAGTCTTGGCATGACGCGAAGCAGGCGCAAGATAAGTTGCATCTTCAGCAAGAAGCTACACAAGCGCTGCGCGTTGAGACCGCGGCGTTGCTGCAAACCCAAATCAAGATGGATTTGGTGGATGCCGAGGTGCTGACCCAGCTGGCGCACCAACATGGTTTGCAGGTGTTGCAATTCGGGCTGGACAAACCCGTGCACACACCCACCTTGAACGCTTTGCATATGCAGCAACTGCCTGTGCACCTCCGACTGCAAGGGGCATGGACCGACTGGGTGGCATGGCTGGCAGAGTGGCCAACCTCTGCGCCTGGTGTGAGCGTGTCGTCGTTAGAGCTCAGCGCCGACCCGCGAGGTGGCATTTCAGCGCAGTTGGTGGCTTTGATGCCGCAGTCCACGCTCACACCTTCTTCCTTGACGCTCAAGCGTGTCCATTCAGAAAAGGCTTTGCCTACAGATCCTTTCAGCACGCAAAGTTGGACGGCTAGCCAGCGGGCCTATGCTGAGCAACATCCCAGTTATGCACAACGGGTGGTCCCTGAGCTGATGAGGCCGCGTGATCCCTTGGAGTCCTACCCCCTTGAGCGCTTGCAATATGTGGGACAAATCGCATCGGGGGCAGAGATAGAGGCCTTGGTTCAAGTCTTGCCACACCCTGCGGCAAAGCAAGAGGTACCCATGGCAAGCCTGCACCGTGTGCGTGTGGGCGCTTATTTGGGTCAAGACTTTGGTCGCGTACAAAGCGTTGCTTCTGAGCGATTGGTGTTGCAAGAGCTGGTTTTGACACCGACAGGTGAATGGCAGCCTCGCGAAGTGAACTTGCCTTTGAAGGGGTCTGTGCCATGAATTGCTTGCTGCCGCGTCAGGCGTTTTTTAGTGGGGTTGTTTTGTGCTTTGCATGCGCCTTGCCCTTGCACAGCGAAGAGGTCAAACCCACGTACACAGGCGCCCCCATGTCGATGAACTTTCAAAACATTGAGGTGCGCATCGCCTTGCAAGTTTTGGCAGATTTCACGGGCTTGAACATCATCACGTCTGACAGCGTGACGGGGTCGCTTACCCTCAAGCTGCACAAAGTGCCGTGGGACCAAGTGCTAGACATCATGGCCCAAGCCAAAGGCTTGAGCGTGCGCAGGCAAGGCAATGTCATCTGGGTTGCGCCGCGTGCAGAAGTGACTGCGCGTGAAAAACTGGACTACGAAAGCAAATTGGCGGCGCAAAATTTAGAGCCTATGCAAACCCGTGGCTTCGCACTGAATTACGCCAAGGCGGCGGATGTATTCACTCAAATTCACGGCGGAACGGTGTTGCCTGTGCTGACGCCCGTCAATGCTCTATTAGGTCCTACAGGTCTGGGTGGCTTAGGGGGTTTTCCATCTCTGGCGAATGGCCTACCGCTGAACTCGTCAGCAACGGGCGGTGGTTCACGTTTGTTGAGTGTGCGCGGCAGCGCCATGGCCGAGCCGCGCACCAACCAATTGTTCGTCACTGACATTGCCGAGCGCATCGACTTGGTCGCGCAAATGATTGCCAAGATTGACATCCCTTTGCGCCAAGTGATGATCGAAGCCCGTATCGTGCAAGCCAGCGACACCTTTGGACAAACGCTGGGCGCGCGTTTAGGGGGGCTAGGGCAGGGTGGTGCGCAAGCCGTGTGGGGGCCGACGAACGCCAATGTGATGGCCAACGCCAACCCCATCGCGCAACAAACCACCAGTTTTAATATGACTGACAAAGTGCTGGATACCTCGGGCCAGTTTGTCAACTTGCCAGCTGCCAGCCTCAATGGGTTTGCCTCGGCGAGTTTTGCGGTCTCCATCTTCAATGCCACCAAGAACCGATTTCTCAACTTAGAGCTGTCCGCGTTAGAGGCCGACGGCAAAGGCAAAGTGGTGTCTAGCCCGCGCGTTGTGACGGCGGACCAAGCCAAGGCCGTGATTGAGCAGGGCACCGAGTTGCCCTACCAACTGGCCGTGGGCACGGGCGTCACCTCCGTGGCGTTTCGCAAGGCCAACCTCAAGCTGGAGGTGACGCCTCAAATCACCCCTGAGGGTGGCATCGTGCTGGACCTGGATATTTCCAAGGACAACGTGGGCCAAATCACCCCCGCCGGTTTCGCCATTGACACCAAACACATCAAGACCCAAGTGCTGGTGGAAAACGGCGGCACGGTCATGATTGGCGGCATTTACGAGACCAGCGAGCAAGAGGATGAATACAAGGTGCCGGTCCTGGGCGACATCCCTGTGTTGGGGTATTTGTTTAAAAACCGCCGCAGGGCCACGGCCAAGCAGGAGTTGCTGGTGTTCATAACCCCTAAAATGCTGGATCACAGTGCCGTTGCACGTTAAGAAAGCATATGTTGTTGGTTTTGGTGGGTCTGCCGGGTTCCGGTAAAACGACTGTTGGACGTCAACTTGCGCGACGTCTTCACCTCCCCTTTGTGGATTCGGATCATGCGATTGAGCACCGCTTGGGTTGCTCAGTTCGCGAGTATTTCGAACGCGAAGGGGAAGATCGCTTTCGCGACCTCGAATCTGAAGTGCTCGCCGATTTGTGCCAAAACCACCATGGCGTGCTGTCGACCGGCGGGGGCTCGGTCTTGCGTCCCATCAACCGTGAGCGTCTGCACCAGCACGGCCATGTGTTTTATTTGCGCTCCAGTCCCGAAGAAGTCTTTCGCCGTTTGCGCAATGACCAAAACCGCCCCTTGTTGCAAGTGGCCGACCCTCAAGCGCGTTTGCGTGAGTTGCTAGAAACACGCGATCCGCTTTACCGCGAGACCGCGCACTATGTGATTGAAACGGGCCGCCCCAATGTGGCGAGCTTGGTCAACATGATCGTGGCGCAGCTAGAGCTGGCTGGGCACATCACCCCCACGCCGCCCATTGATCGCCCCCGCGTTTCGCCCCCACACAGAGTCTGATTCATGTCGAACACCCCAACCCTTGAACGCGTCACCATTGATTTGGGCGATCGCAGCTACCCAATTTTGATTGGCCAGCAATTGCTCGACGCGCCCAGCACTTGGTCTGACCTGCCCAAAGCGTCTGCGGCTTTGATCGTTACCAATGACACCATCGGCCCGATTTACGCTGCATGTTTGCAAGCAGCGCTTGCGCCGCTTTACAAACAGGTCCACACCGTGGCTTTGCCCGACGGCGAAAGTCACAAAGACTGGCAAACGCTGAATTTGATTTTTGACAAGCTGCTGGGCCAAGGGGCAGACCGCAAAACCGTGCTGTTCGCCTTGGGCGGCGGTGTGGTGGGCGACATGACGGGCTTTGCCGCCGCTTGCTACATGCGTGGTGTGCCTTTTGTGCAAGTGCCCACCACCTTGCTGGCGCAGGTCGATTCGTCGGTAGGCGGCAAAACCGCCATCAACCACCCCATTGGCAAAAACATGATTGGCGCGTTCTACCAACCGCAACGCGTGGTGTGCGACCTCGATACCTTGCAAACCTTGCCCCAGCGCGAGATGAGTGCGGGCTTGGCCGAAGTCATCAAATACGGCCCCATCGCTGACATGCAGTTTTTGGATTGGATCGACACCCACCTCGACGCGCTCTTGGCGCGTGACCCCAAGGCTTTGGCGCACGCTGTCAAACGCAGCTGCGAAATCAAAGCGTGGGTGGTGGGCCAAGACGAACGCGAAGGCGGCATTCGCGCCATCTTGAATTTCGGCCATACCTTTGGCCACGCCATTGAGGCCGGCTTAGGGTTTGGCGAATGGTTGCACGGCGAAGCCGTGGGCTGCGGCATGGCCATGGCCGCGCACCTTTCGCAACGTTTGGGCTTGGTCGACGACGCGTTTGTGTCGCGCTTCACCGCCTTGATCGAACGCGCAGGCCTACCCATCGTCGGCCCCAAACTCGGCGCGGACGTTTACCTGCATCACATGCGCGTGGACAAAAAAGCCGAAGCTGGTGAAATCAAATTTGTGCTCATCGACAAACCCGGCACCGCCACCGTGCGCGGCGCCCCCGATGCCTTGGTCGCCCAAGTCATCGACGATTGCTGTGCGCAATAAGTCTGGTGAAGTAAGGCGAGTGAAACAAAGCCGTTCGCAGTCTGGCGGTATGGGGTTTGTGCCGCTGATGATTTCTGGCACAGCATGAAGAAGCGGCACAAACCCCATGCCGACAGCCAGCACAGCCCATAAAAGCGCACAAAAATGACCCAACTCGCCCCCTACGCCTGTCAGCCAGAACTCTCCCGTGGTCGCAGACACAAAGAGCAAGAAGCCCCCGCACACGCCCCAACCTTTCGCAACCCGCACCAACGCGACCGCGACCGCATCGTCCATTCCACAGCCTTCAGACGATTGGTCTACAAAACCCAAGTCTTCTTGAACCACGAAGGCGATTTGTTTCGCACGCGCATGACGCACTCGTTGGAAGTGGCGCAGTTGGGCCGCTCTATCGCGCGCGCGTTGAGCCTGAATGAAGACTTGGTCGAAGCGATTGCTTTGGCGCACGACCTTGGCCACACCCCCTTCGGCCACGCTGGTCAAGATGCGTTGAACGAATGTATGTCTCCCTATGGCGGCTTCGAACATAACCTGCAAAGTTTGCGCGTGGTGGACGAGCTCGAAGAACGCTATCCCGCCTTCAACGGCCTGAACCTGAGCTTCGAAACCCGCGAAGGCATCTTGAAGCATTGCGCGCGCCGTAACGCCGAACTCATCAATGCGCAAGAACCCAGTGGTGTTGCTGCACGGTTTCTCAACGGCACGCAGCCCAGTCTCGAAGCGCAACTGTGCAACTTGGCCGACGCCATTGCCTACAACGCGCACGACATTGACGATGGTGTGCGCTCGGGCCTACTCACGCTAGAGCAAATGCAAGGCGTGTCGTTGTTTGCCCGCTACCACGCGCAAACTTTGGCCGAATACCCACTGCTCCAAGGTCGTCGCGTGCTCTACGAAACCATTCGCCGCATGCTCAGCGACCAGGTGTATGACGTCATCAACGCCACACGCACCGCGCTGCAACAACACACGCCCGCCAGCGCAGACGACGCCCGCCAATGCCCGGCGCTGGTGCAGTTCAGCGCGACGATGTACGAAGAATCGAAAGCGCTCAAATCGTTTTTATTCCGTAACTTGTACCGCCACCCGCAGGTCATGCAAACCACCGATGGCGCGCGAGCCATGGTGCAAGAGCTGTTTGCCGTTTACTTGGCCAAGCCCCAAGAAATGCCCGCCGCCTATGCCCAGCGCAGCGATGTGCCGCGTGCCGTGGCCGACTATTTGTCAGGCATGACCGATCGTTTTGCCATGCGTGAACACGCACGTTTGATGGCTTAGACACAGATGCGTCAATACCGCTTTGGCATCCACCCCTCATGGGTCATTGTGTTTGCAGGTGTGTGCGCCGCGCTGCATGTGGGCAAGCTGCCGCCGGCTTTGCCTGTGCTGCAAGACGCGCTGAACATTACCTTGGTGCAAGCCGGTTTCTTGTTGTCTGCTGTGCAATTGGCCAGCATGACCTTGGGTTTGGCTGTGGGCCTGAGTGCTGACAGCCTAGGGCTGCGCCGCAGCATGTTGGTCGGTCTTGGCTTGTTGTCATTCGCCAGCATCAGCGGTGGTTTTGTCGCGCATGCCAGCGGCTTGCTGTTCTTGCGCGTGCTCGAAGGCTTGGGCTTTTTGTTGGTCGTGATGCCTGCGCCCGCGTTGATTCGCCGCACGGTGGATGGCTCGCAGCTCAGCGGCCGTATGGGCTGGTGGGGCTCTTACATGCCCATGGGCAGTGCCTTGGCGCTGTTGCTGGGCCCTTGGGTGATTGCCGGACTGAACTGGTCCGCATGGTGGTGGCTGATGGGTGCCGTGGCTGCCTTTGCGTTTGTGGCCGTGTGGCTGTGTGTACCTGATGTGCCGCTGCCGCCCGCGCCCGCCCATCACAACGCCACCAGCGATGCGTGGCCCAAGCGCTTGGCGCTCACGCTCAAAAGCCCCGGTCCTTGGCTGGTTTCATTGACGTTTGCGGTGTACTCCTCGCAGTGGTTGGCTGTGGTGGGCTTTTTGCCCACGGTTTATGCCGAGCTAGGTTTAACGGCTGGCATGGCAGGCGTGTTGTCGGCTTGCGTGGCGCTGGCCAATGTGAGCGGCAACATCATGTCCGGCCGCTTGTTACAACGCGGCTGGTCTGTGCCAAGTTTGCTGCTGATTGGTTTTGCCGCCATGACCTTGGGGGCCATTGGCGCTTATGCCGTGTGGCAAGGCGAGGGCTTGCCCACCACGATGCGCGTTGCGTGCGTGGTGATGTTCTCGGCTGTGGGCGGTTTGATTCCTGGCACTTTGTTTTCGTGTTCATTGCGTTTGGCTCCCAGCGAAGGCACGGTGTCCACCACCGTGGGCTCTATGCAGCAGCTCTCGGCGCTGGGCCAGTTTGCGGGACCGCCTTTGGTGGCGTGGGTGGCAGCCAGCGCGGGCGTCTGGCAGTGGACGTGGGCAGTGACCGCCACACTCAGTTTGGCTGGCGCTGTGCTGGCGCACTTCATTGGCCGCGCCTTGCGCAAGAAAGAAAACGCATGACTTCTACCCTCACACCAGACCAAGAACGCACCGCCATTGAAGACACCCAGAAATGGCTGCTAGACGCCGTGGTGGGCCTGAACCTGTGCCCCTTCGCCAAAGCGGTGGTGGTCAAAGACATGGTGCGCTACCGCGTCTGTGCCTCGGCCGAGCCTGCAAAGGTCTTGGCGATGTTGCGTGAAGAGTTGCAGCACTTGGCCGAAGCTGACCCCGATAAGCTAGACACCACCCTGCTGATTGCGCCCAACGCCTTGCCCGACTTTTTAGACTTCAACGATTTCTTGGTCGATTGCGATGAAGTGCTGACCGACCTAGAGCTGGACGGTGTTTTGCAAGTGGCTGACTTCCATCCGCATTACCAGTTTGGCGGCACGTCAGAAGACGACATCGAGAACTTCACCAACCGCACGCCATACCCCACGCTGCACTTGCTGCGCGAAGCCAGTCTTGACAAGGCTGTGGCGGCTTATCCCGATGCGTCGCTTATTTTTGAACGCAACATTGAGGTGTTGAATAAGTTGGGGCATGCGGGGTGGGAGGCGCTGGGGATTCGTGCGCGTCTTCAGGATTAATCGGTCGGTCGGTCGATTGTTTGTGTTCGCTTCGCCAAGTGGCACAGCCGGTACGCGCTGCGGCTTAACGTCGCTGACGCGCCGTGATGGCGCCGCATCGCGCACCGACTGCGCCGTTTGGCTACGGATTATTTCTCTCTTGCCGACAGTGTTGTCGCCGCTGAGCAACGGACTCCCGCGGCACAATTGAGCTATGTCCAAACACAAACCCGCTGCTGCGGCTAGGCCTCAAGACCCAAGTTCTCAGCTCGACCTGCGCCCCGGCCAGTCCATCGAGTTGCTCAAAGAGCTGCACATCCTCACCCGCGACGGCAAGCTCAACCAAGATTCGCGCCGCAAGCTCAAGCAGGTGTATCACCTGTTTCAGTTCGTCGACAAGCTGCTGAAAGAGCTGCCTGCGAGCGAGCAAGGGCCCACCTTGGCTGACCACGGCGCGGGCAAGTCATATTTGGGGTTCATCATTTACGACCTGTTTTTTAAGGGGCTGGGCAAGGGCAGTATTTACGGCATCGAGACGCGCAGCGAATTGGTGGCGTCGTCCCAAGCGCTTGCGCAACGCTTGGGCTTCGAGCGCATGAAGTTTCTCAACCTCAGCGTGGCCGAGTCCGCGTACAGCGATGCCTTGCCCGACCAGATCGACGTGGTCACCGCGCTGCACGCCTGCGACACCGCCACCGACGACGCGATTGCGTTTGGCTTGCAAAAGAAAGCCAAATACATGGTGCTGGTGCCGTGCTGCCAGGCCGAGCTGGCGCGCGCACTCAACCAAAACAAAGCGCTGAACTTGCAGCGCACACCGCTGGCTGAGTTGTGGCGTCACCCGCTGCACACGCGCGAGATGGGTAGCCAGCTCACCAACGTGCTGCGTTGTTTGTACCTAGAAGCGATGGGCTACCAAGTGACCGTGACCGAGCTGGTGGGCTGGGAGCACAGCATGAAAAACGAACTCATCTTGGCCAAGTACACGGGGCAGAAGAAGCGCAGTGCTGCGGAGCGCTTGGCGGCTTTGTTGGAAGAGTTTGGGTTGCAAGAATTGGCTGAAGAGCGATTCAAAGTTGGCGCTTAATTAATCGGGGTCAGGTTCGAATTACCATCGGCAGATGGCTCGCCTCCCTCGTCTCACCGTTACCGGCTACCCGCATCACGTCATTCTGCGGGGCAACAACCGGCAAGACATTTTTCTCAACGCTGCGGATGACCAGCGCATGCTCGATTTGCTGTTCGAGCACAGCCGCGCGCATAAGGTCGACATTCACGCCTATGTGTTGATGGGCAACCATTTGCATTTGCTGCTCACGCCACAAGAAGACCAAGGCCTGCCCAAAATGATGCAAGCCGTGGGGCGCAGCTATGTGCAGGTGTTCAACAAAGTGCACGCCCGCACCGGCACGTTGTGGGAAGGACGCTATCGCTCTACGCTCATTCAGACTGATCGTTACTTGTTGGCCTGTATGGCCTACATCGACCTCAACCCCGTTCGCGCGCACATGGTGGCGCAGCCTGAGGATTACGTGTGGTCTAGCTACGGACACTATGTCGGGCATCGCACGGACAGGTTGATCACGCCGCATGCGCTGTACTGGGGCTTGGGCAACACGCCGTTCGCGCGTGAGGCGGCATACGCCGAATTGGTGCATGCCGGCATCAGCGCGGACCAGCAGGGTGCATTGACCGACGCCACGCTCAGTGGTTGGGCGCTGGGGGACGCGCGTTTTATGGCCGATTTGCAGACGCAGACCGAAAGGCGCTTGGTCAAAACCAAAGCGGGTAGGCCGTTTAGGAAGATCACACCCACGGATAAGCTAGGAAAGTAAGGCCTCGCTTAAGCATTTGGCTGATTTTTAATCCGTCCCTAATTAATCGAATGGTAAATCTGCACTTGGCTTAATTAGGTTCTGACCCCAATTAATTTTCTTGGCACAGATGCTGCAGTGCAGTATCCTTCTTGTCCCGCTGAATTTTTGAGGAATGCGCCATGACCACGGCTGCCCATAAAGCACAACTGCAATCTCAGGGTTTGTACGACCCATCTAACGAACACGACGCCTGTGGCGTGGGCTTTGTGGCTCACATCAAGGGTCAAAAGAGCCATGCCATCGTGGGTCAAGCGCTCAAAATTTTGGAAAACCTCGACCACCGGGGCGCTGTGGGTGCAGATGCACTCATGGGCGACGGCGCAGGTATCTTGATTCAACTGCCTGATGCTTTGTATCGCGAAGAGATGGGCAAGCTTGGCGTCGCGTTGCCACCCCTCGGCGAGTACGGCGTGGGCATGGTGTTCTTGCCGAAAGAGCAAGCGTCACGCTTGGCTTGCGAGCAAGAGCTAGAGCGTGCTGTCAAAGCCGAAGGCCAGGTGTTGCTGGGCTGGCGCGATGTGCCGGTCAACCTCGACATGCCCATGTCGCCACGCGTGCGTGAAAAAGAGCCGGTCATCCGTCAAATCTTCATCGGTCGTGGCAATGACGTGATCGTGCAAGACGCGTTGGAGCGCAAGCTGTATGTCATCCGCAAAACAGCCAGCGCCGCCATTCAGCACCTGAACCTGAAGCACGGCAAAGAATATTACGTGCCCAGCATGTCTAGCCGCACCATCATTTACAAAGGTTTGTTGCTGGCCGACCAAGTCGGTACCTATTACCGCGACTTGACCGACGAGCGCTGCGTGTCCGCCCTCGGCTTGGTACACCAACGTTTCTCGACCAACACCTTCCCTGAGTGGCCGTTGGCTCACCCCTACCGTTATGTGGCGCACAACGGTGAGATCAACACCGTCAAAGGCAACTACAACTGGATGAAGGCCCGCGAAGGCGTGATGTCCTCGCCGGTGTTGGGTGACGACCTGAAAAAGCTCTACCCCATCAGTTTCGCGGACCAGTCCGACACAGCCACCTTCGACAACTGCCTCGAGTTGATGACGATGGCGGGTTACCCCATCAGCCAAGCGGTGATGATGATGATTCCAGAGCCATGGGAACAACACACCACCATGGACGAGCGCCGCAAGGCCTTCTACGAATACCACGCCGCGATGTTGGAGCCATGGGACGGCCCAGCCTCTATCGTGTTCACCGATGGTCGCCAAATTGGCGCCACGCTGGACCGCAATGGCTTGCGTCCTTCACGCTACTGCATCACCGACGACGACATGGTCATCATGGGCTCTGAGTCGGGCGTGTTGCCTGTGCCTGAGAGCAAGATTGTTCGTAAGTGGCGTTTGCAACCCGGCAAGATGTTCTTGATCGACCTCGAACAAGGCCGCATGATCGACGACGAAGAACTCAAGGCGGGCCTGACCAACACCAAGCCCTACAAGCAATGGATTGAAAACGTCCGTATTAAGCTCGACGACGTCAAAGGCCACGAAGGCGAAGTCGCCCAGGCCAGTGATGTGTCTTTGCTCGACCGCCAACAAGCCTTCGGCTACAGCCAAGAAGACATTAAGTTCTTGATGGCGCCGATGGCCATCAACGGCGAAGAAGGCATTGGCTCGATGGGCAACGACAGCCCCTTGGCCGTGTTATCTAGCAAAAACAAGCCGCTGTACAACTACTTCAAACAGTTGTTCGCGCAAGTGACCAACCCACCGATCGACCCGATCCGTGAAGCCATCGTCATGTCGCTGGTGTCGTTTGTGGGCCCTAAGCCCAACTTGCTCGACATCAACCAAGTCAATCCACCCATGCGTTTGGAAGTCAGCCAGCCTGTGCTGGATTTCGCCGACATGGCCAAGCTGCGTGACATTGAGCAGTACACCCACGGCAAGTTCAAGAGCGCCACGCTCGACATGACTTACCCCTTGGCTTGGGGCCACGACGGCGTAGAAGCCAAATTGGCTTCGTTGTGCGCTGAAGCAGTGGACGCCATCAAGGGCGGTCACAACATCCTCATCATCAGCGACCGTGCTGTGAGTGCCACGCAAGTGGCAATTCCTGCGGCCTTGGCCCTGTCTGCCATTCACCAACACTTGGTGCGTGAAGGCTTGCGCACCACCGCGGGGTTGGTGGTGGAGACGGGCAGCGCCCGCGAAGTGCACCACTTTGCTGTGTTGGCCGGTTACGGTGCCGAAGCCGTGCATCCTTACCTCGCTCTGGAAACACTGGCTAATTTGCACAAAGATTTGCCAGCTGATTTGTCGACCGACAAAGCCATTTACAACTACATCAAAGCCATCGGCAAAGGCCTGTCGAAGATCATGTCCAAGATGGGCGTGTCAACCTACATGTCTTACTGCGGTGCGCAGTTGTTTGAAGCCATCGGCATCAACACCGAGACCGTGCAAAAATATTTCACCGGCACACCTAGCCGCGTCGAAGGCATTGGCATTTTTGAAATGGCCGAAGAGGGCATTCGCATGCACAAGGCGGCCTTCAGCGAAGACCCCGTGCTGGCCAACATGCTTGATGCGGGTGGCGAATACGCATGGCGCGCCCGTGGCGAAGAGCACATGTGGACGCCTGATGCGATTGCCAAGTTGCAGCACAGCACACGCTCGAACAACTTCAACACGTACAAAGAATACGCACAAATCGTCAACGACCAAAACAAGCGCCACCTGACTTTGCGCGGTTTGTTTGAATTCAAGATTGACCCAGCCAAGGCCATCTCGGTGGACGAGGTGGAGCCCGCCACCGAAATCGTCAAACGTTTCGCGACCGGGGCGATGTCACTGGGCTCTATTTCGACAGAGGCACACGCCACTTTGGCCGTGGCGATGAACCGCATTGGCGGTAAATCCAACACAGGCGAGGGCGGTGAAGACCCAGCCCGCTACCGCAACGAACTCAAAGGCATCCCGATCAAGAAGGGTGAAACTTTGAAGAGCGTCATCGGCGCAGATGTGGTTGAAGTCGACATGCCTTTGGAAGCGGGCGACAGCTTGCGTTCACGGATCAAGCAAGTGGCTTCGGGCCGCTTTGGTGTGACCGCTGAATACCTGTCTTCTTCTGACCAAATTCAAATCAAGATGGCCCAAGGCGCCAAGCCGGGCGAAGGTGGTCAGTTGCCAGGCGCGAAAGTGTCTGAGTACATCGGCAAGCTGCGTTACAGCGTGCCTGGCGTGGGCTTGATTTCTCCTCCGCCACACCACGACATCTATTCCATCGAAGACTTGGCTCAGTTGATCCATGACTTGAAGAACGTCGCCCCGCACGCGGACATCAGCGTGAAGTTGGTGGCCGAAATCGGTGTGGGCACGATTGCCGCCGGCGTTGCCAAGTGCAAGGCCGACCATGTGGTGATCGCAGGCCACGACGGCGGCACGGGCGCATCACCTTGGTCATCGATCAAGCATTGCGGCAGCCCTTGGGAAATCGGTTTGGCTGAAACCCAGCAGACCTTGGTGTTGAACGGTTTGCGGGGTCGTATCCGCGTCCAGGCCGATGGCCAAATGAAGACCGGCCGCGACGTGGCCGTGGGTGCTTTGTTGGGCGCAGACGAATTCGGCTTTGCCACAGCACCGTTGGTGGTCGAGGGTTGCATCATGATGCGCAAGTGCCACTTGAACACTTGCCCTGTGGGCGTTGCCACACAAGATCCTGAGTTGCGCAAGAAGTTCACAGGCAAGCCTGAGCACGTCGTCAACTACTTCTTCTTCATCGCTGAAGAAGTGCGTCAAATCATGGCGCAGTTGGGTATTCGCAAATTCGACGACATGATTGGCCGTGCCGACCTGCTTGACATGCGCCAAGGCATTGAGCACTGGAAGGCCTCAGGCCTCGACTTCGCTCGCTTGTTGGCTGTGCCACAAGTGGGCAGCGATGTGCCCAAGTTCCATGTGGCACAACAAGACCACGGTTTGGAGAAAGCACTGGATCAAAAGCTCATCGAAAAATCTAAGCCCGCCATCGAGCGTGGCGAGAAGGTGCAGTTCATGGAAGTGGCCCGCAACGTCAACCGCTCGGTCGGTGCGATGTTGTCTGGCGCGGTGACCAAGGTGCACCCCGAAGGCTTGCCAGACGACAGCATCCGTATCCAGTTAGAGGGCACGGGCGGCCAATCGTTCGGCGCGTTCTTGTGCAACGGCATCACGCTGTACCTCATTGGTGACGCCAACGACTACACCGGCAAAGGCCTTTCAGGCGGCCGCGTGGTGGTTCGCCCCAGCATCGATTTCCGTGGCGAAGCCGTCAACAACATCATCGTGGGTAACACCGTGATGATTGGTGCGACACGCGGTGAAGCGTTCTTCTCCGGCGTGGCTGGCGAGCGTTTTGCGGTGCGTTTGTCAGGCGCGACGGCGGTGGTCGAAGGCACAGGCGACCACGGTTGCGAATACATGACCGGCGGCACGGTGGCAGTGCTGGGTAAAACCGGCCGCAACTTTGCGGCGGGTATGAGCGGCGGTGTGGCGTATGTGTACGACGAAGACGGCCAGTTCGACAAGAAGTGCAACACCGCCATGGTCTCCATGGAAAAAGTGTTGACCGCTGCCGAGCAAGAAGCCTCGTTACCACGCGCCATTTGGCACCGTGACCAAACCGACGAAGCGCAGCTCAAGAAGTTGCTCGAAGACCACCACCGTTGGACGGGCTCTAAGCGCGCCCGTGACTTGCTGGACAACTGGGACACGGCACGCGCCAAGTTCGTCAAAGTGTTCCCCAACGAATACAAGCGTGCATTGGGCGAGTTGAACGCAGCCAAGACTGCCAAGGCTCCTGCCGCAGCGGCTAAAAAAGCCGTCGCTGCCAAGTAACGCTAAGTACAAGCAAAAGGATTTGAATCATGGGAAAAGTCACTGGCTTTATGGAAATTGAGCGTCTTGAAGGGGGCTACAAGCCCGTCAAAGAGCGCCTGAAAAACTACAACGAGTTTGTGATTGGTTTGGACGAAGGCCAAGCCAAAAAACAAGCCGCCCGTTGCATGGACTGCGGCACACCGTTTTGTAACAACGGCTGCCCTGTCAACAACATCATTCCGGACTTCAACGACTTGGTGTACCAAGGCGATTGGAAGAACGCGATTGATGTGCTGCACAGCACCAACAACTTCCCCGAGTTCACCGGTCGCATCTGCCCCGCCCCCTGCGAAGCAGCTTGCGTGGTGAACGTCAATGGCGACGCGGTGGGCATCAAGTCCATCGAGCACGCCATCATTGACAAAGCGTGGTCCGAAGGTTGGGTGGTGGCTCAGCCCGCCAAGCACAAGACAGGTAAAAAGGTGGCTGTGGTGGGTTCAGGCCCTGCGGGTATGGCCGCTGCGCAGCAATTGGCGCGCGTGGGTCATGACGTGACCTTGTTCGAAAAGAACGACCGCATCGGTGGTTTGTTGCGCTACGGCATTCCAGACTTCAAGATGGAAAAGTCACACATCGACCGCCGCGCCAAGCAGCTCGAAGCCGAGGGCGTGACCCTGCGCACCAACGTGATGGTGGGCGAGTTGCCCAAAGGCTCCAAGGTCACCAACTGGGCCAAAGAAACCATTAGCCCCGCACAGTTGCAAAAAGACTTTGATGCGGTGTTGTTGACAGGCGGTTCCGAGCAGTCACGCGACTTGCCAGCGCCTGGTCGTGATTTGGCGGGCATTCATTTCGCGATGGAATTTTTGCCACAACAAAACAAGGTCAACGGCGGTGACAAGGTCAAAGACCAATTGCGCGCCGAGGGCAAGCATGTGGTGGTCATCGGCGGTGGCGACACCGGCTCTGACTGCGTGGGCACCAGCACACGCCACGGTGCAGCCGCTGTGGTTCAGTTCGAGGTAATGCCCATGCCACCCGAGCACGAAAACAAGCCATTGGTCTGGCCTTATTGGCCGCTCAAGCTGCGCACCAGCTCTAGCCACGACGAGAGCGCTGAAAAAGGTTTGCTCAAGCGTGAATTTGCCATCTCGACCAAAGAGTTTGTCGGTGAAAACGGCAAAGTCACGGGCGTCAAAACCGTTCGCGTCGAATGGAAAGACGGCAAGATGGTGGAAGTTGCGGGCACCGAAGAAATCATCAAAGCCGACCTCGTGTTGTTGGCGATGGGCTTCGTCAACCCTGTGGCCACGATCCTTGAAGGCTTCGGTGTTGAGAAAGACGCACGCGGCAATGCCAAGGCCAGCACCGAGTTCACCGGCGGCTACGCCACCAACGTGCCCAAAGTGTTTGCGGCTGGCGATATCCGTCGCGGCCAGTCTTTGGTTGTGTGGGCGATCCGCGAAGGCCGCCAAGCTGCACGCTCGGTGGATGAGTTCTTGATGGGTACCAGCGACTTGCCTCGCTAACTTCCCCTCTTTACAAGCCTGTGACGGCTTGGCCCTAAAATACCAAAAGCTGGCCTGTTTGATAAATAGGCCAGCTTTTGTTTCTATGACTACCACTTCCCCCTTAAACACAAACCCTGAGGCGCTGGTCGAGCTGCGCGACATTCGCTTTGGCTATGGCGAACGCGCCATCTTGGATGGCATCACGCTGACGGTGCCACGCGGCAAAGTCACGGCACTCATGGGCGCATCGGGGGGTGGCAAGACCACGGTGCTGCGCTTGATTGGCGGGCAGTACCGTGCTCAGTCCGGCAGCTTGACTTTTCATGGCCAAGAAGTGGCCTCGCTCAACCCGAGCGATTTGTATGCCGTGCGTCGCCGCATGGGCATGCTGTTTCAGTTTGGCGCTTTGTTCACCGACTTGAGCGTGTTTGACAACGTCGCTTTTCCGCTGCGCGAGCACACCGACTTGAGCGAATCCATGATTCGCGATATCGTCCTGATGAAGCTCGAAGCCGTGGGTCTGCGTGGTGCCCGTGATTTGATGCCCGGCGAAGTCTCAGGCGGCATGGCCCGTCGTGTGGCCTTGGCCCGCGCCATGGCCCTCGACCCAGAGCTCATCATGTACGACGAGCCCTTTGCGGGTTTGGATCCAATTTCTCTGGGAACCGCAGCGCGTTTGATTCGTCAGCTCAATGACACCCTGGGTCTCACCAGCATCATCGTGTCGCACGATTTGGATGAGACTTTTCACATCGCCGACCAAGTGATTGTGTTGGCCAACGGCAAGATTGCTGCGCAAGGCACGCCCGATGAGGTGCGCCACAGCACCGACCCATTGGTGAGACAGTTTGTCACCGCCGCGCCTGATGGCCCCGTACGTTTTCATTACCCAGGCCCTAGCGTCGCGCAAGACTTTGGCGTGGAGGGCGAGGCATGAAATTCGTGGCCGACTTAGGTTTTGCCGTGCGCAGTTATTTGGCTGGATTGGGTTTGGGCGCACGTTTGTTTGTGCGTCTCGTGGGCCTCTTTGGCAGCAACATGCGCCGCTTTGGCTTGGTACGTGACCAAGTGCATTTTTTGGGCAACTACTCGTTGGCCATCATTGCGGTGTCGGGCTTGTTTGTGGGGTTTGTGTTGAGCTTGCAGGGCTACTACACCTTGCAGCGTTACGGCTCTGCCGAAGCCTTGGGCTTGCTGGTGGCCTTGAGCTTGGTGCGCGAACTCGGCCCCGTGGTGAGTGCCTTGTTGTTTGCAGGTCGTGCTGGCACATCGCTGACCGCTGAAATTGGTTTGATGAAAGCGGGCGAACAGCTCAGTGCCATGGACATGATGGCGGTCGACCCCGTGCGCCGCATCCTAGGGCCACGATTTTGGGGCGGCATCATCGCCTTGCCTTTGCTCTCGGCAGTGTTCAGTGCCGTGGGCATTTTGGGCGGCTGGATGGTGGGTGTGTTGATGATTGGCGTCGACGCCGGTTCGTTCTGGAGTCAGATGCAAGGCGGCGTCGATGTTTGGAAAGACGTGGGCAATGGCGTGGTCAAGAGCATCGTGTTTGGTGTGACCGTCACGTTTGTGGCGCTGCTGCAAGGCTACGAAGCGCAGCCCACGCCCGAAGGTGTTTCGCGCGCCACGACCAAAACGGTGGTGGTCGCTTCGTTGGCGGTGCTGGGGTTGGACTTCATCCTCACCGCCATGATGTTCAGTATTTGATGAATCGAGGAAGCTATGCAACGCTCCAAAAATGATGTGTGGGTGGGTTTGTTTGTGCTCTTGGGCGCGGCGGCTATTTTGTTTTTGGCTTTGAAATCGGCCAATTTGTTGACCTTGAATTTCCAATCCAACTACACCGTGACGGGCCGCTTTGACAACATTGGCGGCTTGAAGCGCCAAGCCGCTGTCAAGAGTGCGGGCGTGGTGGTGGGCCGTGTGGAGAAAGTCACGTTTGACGACAAGACCTTTCAAGCCACGGTGACCATGAGCATTGAAAGCCGTTACCAATTTCCCAAAGACAGTTCTTTGAAAATTCTCACCAGCGGTTTGTTGGGCGAGCAATACATTGGCATCGAAGCAGGCTCAGAGGCTGATAACTTGGCGGCGGGAGATCGCATTCAATCCACCCAATCGGCGGTGGTGTTGGAAAACCTGATCAGCCAGTTTTTGTACAACAAGGCGGCAGAGCCTACGCCTGAAAAAGGTAGCAAGTGATGCGTGCATCGTTGAAGCGTGGCCTGATGGGCGTGGCATGGGTCGCACTGACTGTGTTGAGCACGGGGTGTGCGACAGGGCCCAATGCCAATCCAAAAGACCCGCTAGAACCCATGAACCGCAAGGTGGCTAGTTTCAATGACGCCTTAGATGACAACGTGCTCAAGCCAGCGGCCATTGGCTACCGTGACTACACGCCACAGCCCGTGCAAACGGGGGTGAGCAACTTTTTTCGGAACTTGTCGGATGTCTGGTCGACCGCCAATAACGGCTTGCAACTCAAAGGCCGAGAGACGGCTGAGTCATTGATGCGCGTGGTGGTGAACACCGTGTTTGGTATTTACGGCATCTTTGATGTGGCGACGCCGATTGGCTTAGAGCGTCATCCAGAAGACTTGGGCCAAACCTTGGGTTACTGGGGTGTCCCGAGTGGCCCGTATGTGGTTTTGCCCTTGTTCGGACCTTCCACCGTGCGTGACACGTCGGTATTGCCTGTGGAACTCTCAGCCGATTTCGTGACGAAGCATGATGTGGTGGCTGAGCGCAACGTGGCCTCCGCGACGCGTCTGGTGGACAAGCGCGCCAGTTTGTTGCAAACCACCGATTTGTTGTCAGGTGCCGCGATTGACAAGTACAGCTTCACCCGTGATTCATACCTGCAATACCGTCGCAACCAAGTCTATGACGGTAACCCACCGGACGACGAAACCCTGCCGGACCCCAGTGCCGAGCCTGCAACGCCGTCGGCGAAGTAAGCCAGTGCCGCGTTAAGCATCAAAAGAACCCATTGGAGTTTGAAACCATGAACCGTTGTTTGTCACGTCGCCTCTTTTCTGCTTGGGCCTTGAGTGCCGCTTGCGCGCTGGGCATGGTGGGCACAGTGCAGGCCGTGGAAGAGCCTGCCGATGTGTTTATCAAGCGGGTTTCAGGCGATATCTTGGAGGCGATCAAGGCAGACAAGTCCATCCACAGCGGTGATGTGAACAAAATTGTGGTGTTGGTTGATCAGCGCGTCATGCCGAATGTCAACTTTTTGCGCATGACGGCCTCAGCCGTCGGTCCCGGCTGGCGTCAGGCTACGCCGGAGCAGCAAAAGCGCTTGCAAGAAGAGTTCAAAGCTTTGTTGGTTCGTACTTACGCCGGTGCTTTGGGGCAAGTCAACGACCAAACCATTGTGGTCAAACCCCTGCGCGCTGCGGCGGATGACAAGGAAGTTTTGGTTCGCACAGAGGTGCGCGGCAAAGGTGACCCGATTCAGCTGGACTACCGTGTGGAGAAAACGGCCGACGGCGTAGGCTGGAAGGTCTACAACTTGAACGTGATGGGCATTTGGTTGGTCGAGAACTACCGCAGTCAATTCGCTCAAGAAATCAACGCCAAAGGCGTCGATGGTTTGATTGCCAGCTTGGTCGACCGCAACAAAACCAATGCCCGAACATCCAAATAAACCATGAGCATGTCGCCCGCTGCCATCGCCCTGCCTGCCGTTTTGATGCAAGCGCAAGCCCAAGCCGTTGCGGACAGCTTGGCCGCGTCTTTGACCGCCCAGCTGGCCCAGGGGGCAGAGGCGGTGCTGGATGCGTCTGCCTTGACCCAGTTTGACTCATCGGCTTTGGCGGTAATTTTGGCTTGTCGCCGTGCCGTGTTGGCCAAAGGCGCGCAGCTACGCGTCGCGGGCCTACCGACTCGCGCCCAAGCCTTGGCCCAGGTTTATGGTTTGAGCGCTTTGTTTGACTAAAACAGGTTCTAGGTGTCTTGCGCAGGCGCCCCCAAGTCAGGGCATTGGTAAAGCCTTAAAATCAAAGGCTACTTATGTCCGCTATTTCTTTTCAATCCGTTTCCAAAACCTTCCAAACTGCCCGAGGTCCGTTTCAGGCGCTCGATGGTGTGCGTTTTGACATCCAAGATGGCGAGTTTTTTGGCCTCTTAGGCCCCAATGGCGCGGGCAAAACCACCCTCATCAGCATCTTGGCGGGTTTAGCCAAAGCCACCTCGGGTTCTGTGCTGGTACACGGCGTTGATGTGGCGACCCAATCTGCCCAGGCCCGTCGCATGTTGGGCGTGGTGCCGCAGGAGCTGGTGTTCGACCCGTTCTTTAACGTGCGTGAAGCTTTGAAGTTTCAGTCAGGTTACTTTGGCGTCAAGCACAACGACGATTGGATTGATGAGCTGCTGCACAGCCTCGGCCTTGCCGACAAAGCCGGCCACAACATGCGCCAACTCTCAGGTGGCATGAAGCGCCGCATGTTGGTGGCGCAGGCTTTGGTTCACAAGCCGCCTGTCATCGTGCTTGACGAGCCCACAGCTGGTGTGGATGTGGAGCTGCGCCAAACCTTGTGGCAGTTCATTGCCAAGCTCAACCGCGAGGGCAGCACCGTGCTGCTGACCACACATTACCTGGAAGAGGCTGAAGCGTTGTGTTGCCGCATTGCCATGTTGAAAAACGGGAAAGTGGTGGCGCTCGACAGCACCACCGAGTTGCTCAAAGCTGCATCGAGCAATGTGCTGCGCTTCAAATTGGATGCCGAGTTGCCTCCCGCGTTGGCTGTGAATGCACGCGTGACGGGCCGCATTGTGCAGTTTCCAGCCAATGACGCGCTGGAGATCGAGCGCTACCTCGCGGCCGTGCGTGAAGCGGGCTTGCACGCGCAAGACGTTGAAATCCGAAAAGCCGACCTAGAGGATGTTTTCCTCGACGTGATGCACAAGCACACAGAAAGCCAACCATGATGACCGGCTGGACCATGCTGTTTTACAAAGAGGTGCTGCGTTTTTGGAAAGTCAGTTTCCAAACTGTGGCGGCCCCGGTGCTCACGGCGGTGATGTACTTGATGATTTTTGGCCATGTGCTTGAAGCACATGTGCAGGTGTACGAAGGCGTGAGCTACACCGCATTCTTGATCCCAGGGCTGGTGATGATGAGCGTGTTGCAAAACGCGTTTGCCAACAGTTCGTCGTCCATGGTGCAAAGCAAAATCATGGGCAATTTGGTGTTCTTGCTGCTCACGCCCTTGTCGCACTGGAGCTGGTTTTTTGCCTATGCGCTGTCGGCCATGGTGCGCGGCTTGCTGGTGGGCGCAGGTGTGTTGCTGGCGGGCGTGTTGTTTGTGTGGCAGTCGTCGGTGCTGAATTTTTCCCTCATGCCCGCGCAGCCTGTGTGGGTCATCACCTTTGCGGTGTTGGGGGCCCTGATGCTTGGCTCGCTGGGTTTGATCGCGGGCTTGTGGGCTGACAAGTTTGACCAAATGGCGGCTTTTCAAAACTTCATCATCATGCCGATGACGTTTTTGAGCGGCGTGTTTTATTCCATCCACTCACTGCCGAGCTTTTGGCAAACCGTGAGCCATCTCAACCCGTTCTTTTACATGATTGACGGTTTCCGCTTTGGCTTCTTTGGCCAGAGCGATGTGTCGCCTTGGTTGAGTTTGGGCGTGGTGGGCGTTTGCTTGTTGGCGGTTGCAACGATTGCACTGCACTTGCTGCGCACAGGTTACAAGATTCGAGGATGAAGATTTATCAATGACTGCACAAGAACTACAAGCCATCATCGCCGCAGGCCTGCCTTGCGAGCATTTGCACGTCGAGGGCGATGGCCGTCATTGGTATGCCACGTTGGTGTCGGCCGAATTTGAGGGCAAACGCCTCATTCAGCGCCACCAGCGCGTGTACGCCACCTTGGGCGAGAAAATGAAAACCGACGAGGTGCATGCTTTGTCCATGAAAACCTACACGCCTGCCGAGTGGCAAGCTGCTCCTAAAGCTTAAGAACCCCTATGGATAAATTACTCGTTCGCGGCGGCCGTACCCTCAATGGCGAGGTGCTGATTTCTGGCGCTAAAAACGCGGCCTTGCCCGAGCTGTGTGCGGCTTTGCTCACAGACCAGCCTGTCACGCTGCAAAACGTGCCGCAGTTGCAAGACGTGGCCACCATGCTCAAGCTCATCCGCAACATGGGTGTGACAGCCGAGCGCGCAGACGACGGCACGGTCAGCTTAGACGCGGGCGGTTTGAACAACCCCGAAGCCCCTTACGAGTTGGTGAAAACCATGCGTGCTTCGGTGTTGGCACTGGGCCCCTTGTTGGCCCGTTTTGGCCACGCCAAAGTGTCGTTGCCCGGCGGTTGCGCCATTGGCTCGCGCCCTGTGGACCAGCACTTGAAAGGCTTGCAAGCCATGGGTGCTGAGATTGACGTTGAGCACGGCTACATGGTGGCCAAGTTGGGGGCGGGGCGCACACGCCTCAAAGGCGCACGCATTGCCACCGACATGGTCACCGTCACTGGCACCGAAAACTTCCTCATGGCGGCGGCTTTGGCCGACGGTGAAACCGTGTTGGAAAACGCCGCCCAAGAGCCAGAGATTCCAGACTTGGCCGAAATGCTGATTGCCATGGGCGCCAAGATTGAAGGCCACGGTACCAGCCGCATTCACATTCAAGGTGTGGAACGCTTGCACGGTTGCACCCACAAAGTGGTGGCCGACCGCATTGAGGCTGGCACGTTCTTGTGCGCCGTGGCAGCCACGGGCGGCGATGTGTTTTTGCGCCACGCCCGTGCCGACCATTTGGACGCGGTCATCGACAAGCTGCGTGATGCAGGTGCAATCGTTACTGCCAACGAAGACGGCATTCGCATCCAAGGCACTGCGCCTGCGTATGACCGCCTCAAAGCGCAAAACTTCCGCACCACCGAATACCCAGGCTTCCCCACCGACATGCAGGCACAGTTCATGGTGTTGAACGCGATTGCCAAGGGTGCATCCAAGGTAACGGAAACGATTTTTGAAAACCGCTTCATGCACGTCAACGAGTTGGTGCGCTTGGGCGCACACATCCAAATCGACGGCAAAGTGGCGGTGCTCGAAGGTGTGAAGCAGCTCTCGGGCGCGACCGTGATGGCGACCGACTTGCGCGCCTCCGCCTCGCTGGTGATTGCGGGCTTGGTGGCCGACGGCGAAACTTTGGTGGACCGCATCTACCACTTGGACCGCGGCTACGACAAGATGGAAGCCAAGCTGCGCGCCATTGGCGCTGACATTGAAAGAGTCAAATAAATGATCACACTCGCGCTCTCCAAAGGCCGCATCTTTGATGAAACCATGCCGCTGCTCAAAGCCGCAGGCATTGAGGTGCTAGAAGATCCAGAAAAATCGCGCAAGCTCATCTTGCCCACCAACCACGCCAATGTGCGCGTGGTGTTGGTGCGTGCGTCTGATGTGCCCACCTACGTGCAATACGGCGGCGCTGACTTGGGCGTGACGGGTCTGGACACCCTCATCGAACATGGCGGTGGTGTAGCAGGTGGCGTGGCCACCACGGGCCTCTACCAACCCCTCGATTTACAAATTGCCAAGTGCCGCATGAGCGTGGCCGTGCGTTCGGACTTCGACTATGCCGCGATGGTCAAGCAAGGTGCGCGTCTGAAAGTGGCGACCAAGTACACCACCATCGCGCGTGACTTCTTCGCTACCAAGGGCGTGCACGTCGATTTGGTCAAACTCTATGGCTCGATGGAATTGGCGCCGCTCACCGGCTTGGCCGATGCCATCGTGGACTTGGTGTCGACCGGCAACACGCTCAAAGCCAACCACTTGGTGGAAGTTGAGCGCATCATGGATATCAGTTCGCGCTTGGTGGTCAACCAAGCTGCGCTCAAGATGAAGCAGGCCGACATTCGCCGCATCATCGATGCTTTCTCTGCCGCTTTGTCGGCTGGCAAATAAACCTTTCACCACACACGTACACCAGATGGCCAAACCGCTTCGTCTTTCGACCGCCAGCCCCACCTTTGAAGCTGATTTCAAAGCGCGTCTGCATTGGTCTGCCGACACCGATGCGGCCATCGAGCAACGCGTGGCCGACATCTTGGCCGACGTGCAAAAGCGTGGCGACGCCGCTGTGCTGGCGTACACCGAGCGCTTTGACGGCCTGAAGGCCGACAGCATGGCCGCGTTGGAGCTGACGCAAACCGAACTCAAAGCCGCGTTCGATGGCTTGCCCGCCGAGCAACGCGAGGCCTTGCAAGCCGCCGCCGCGCGCGTGCGCAGTTATCACGAGGCGCAAAAGAAAGCCAGTGGCGAAAGCTGGACGTACCGCGATGCCGATGGCACGTTGCTGGGCCAAAAAGTCACGCCGCTTGACCGCGTGGGCATTTATGTGCCGGGCGGCAAAGCCGCTTATCCATCCAGCGTGTTGATGAATGCCATTCCTGCGCATGTGGCGGGCGTGGAAGAAATCATCATGGTGGTGCCCACACCCAAGGGTGAGAAAAACCAATTGGTACTCGCTGCAGCCTATGTGGCCGGCGTGAGCCGCGCCTTCACCATCGGTGGCGCACAAGCTGTGGCTGCCTTGGCCTATGGCACAGCCACGGTGCCAGCGGTCGACAAAATCACCGGCCCCGGCAACGCCTATGTGGCCGCGGCCAAGCGCCGCGTGTTTGGCACGGTGGGCATCGACATGATTGCGGGCCCCAGCGAAATTTTGGTGTTGGCCGATGGCTCCACGCCCGCCGACTGGGTGGCCATGGATTTGTTCAGCCAAGCCGAGCACGACGAGCTGGCGCAAAGCGTGTTGCTCTGCCCCGACGCCGCGTACATCGAACGCGTGCAAGCCGAGATTGAACGCTTGCTACCGCAAATGCCGCGCAAGGACATCATCGAAAAGTCCCTCAATGGCCGTGGTGTGCTCATCCACACCCGCTGCATGGAAGAAGCCTGCGCCATCAGCAACCGCATTGCGCCTGAACACTTAGAAGTGTCGAGCAATGAGCCGCACAAGTGGGAGCCATTGCTCAAGCACGCAGGCGCCATCTTCTTGGGCGCGTTCACCAGCGAAAGCTTGGGTGACTACTGTGCCGGCCCCAACCATGTGTTGCCCACCAGTGGCACGGCGCGTTTCAGCTCGCCCTTGGGCGTGTACGACTTCCAAAAGCGCAGCAGCTTGATCGAGGTGAGTGAGCAGGGCGCACAAACGCTGGGCAAGATTGCGGCAGTGTTGGCCTATGGCGAAGGCTTGCAAGCCCACGCCATGGCAGCCGAGTTTCGTTTGAAGAAAGACTGACATGACGCAACCCACAAACAAGGCCTTGCGTTTCATTCGTCCCGACGTGCAAGCCATGCACGCCTATGCCGTGCAGCATTCGGTGGGCATGGTCAAGCTTGATGCGATGGAAAACCCATTCACCCTCTCGCCCGAATTGCAAGCCCAACTCGGCGCGCGTTTGGGCGTGGTGGACGTCAACCGTTACCCCGGCGCGCGCATCGACGACTTGAAGAATGCGCTGGCGACATACGTTGATTTGCCCGCAGGCTTAGGCCTGATGTTGGGCAACGGTTCGGACGAACTGATTTCTTTGTTGTCACAAGCTTGCGCCGTCCCCGGCGCTCAAGATCGCGCCAAAGTCGTCGCGCCAGAGCCCGGCTTTGTGATGTACGGGATGAGTGCGCAGTTGCAAGGTTTGCAATACATACCTGTGCCGCTCAAAGCAGACTTTGAGCTGGACGAAGTAGCCATGTCTGCCGCCATCGCGCAGCACGAGCCCGCCATTGTTTATATCGCGTACCCCAACAACCCCACCGCCAATTTGTGGGACGCCGACACCATTCGCCGCCTCATCACGCAGGTCAGCGCTTATGGCGGTTTGGTGGTGATGGACGAGGCGTATCAGCCGTTCTCCAGCAAAAGCTGGCTCGATGAAATTCGCCAACACCCTGCGGCCAACGCCCATGTGTTGTTGATGCGCACCTTGTCTAAGTTTGGATTGGCCGGCATTCGCTTGGGGTACATGATTGCCCCTGTGGCCTTGATCAACGAAGTCGACAAACTGCGCCCGCCGTACAACGTGAGCGTGCTCAACGCCGAATGTGCCTTGTTTGCCCTAGAGCACACCGAGGTGTTCGCCCAACAAGCCGCTGTCATTCGCGCCGAGCGTGATGCTTTGTTCAAGGCCTTGCAGCAAATGGCAGGCGTGACGCCCTACCCCAGCGAAGCCAACATGATGGTGCTGCGATTCAACGGCGACAAGGACACAGATATTGAGGCCGCCAACCGCGCTTTTGAGGTGCTCAAGGCCCACAAAGTGCTGGTGAAGAACGTTTCTAAAATGCACCCATTGCTGGCCAACTGCTTGCGTTTGACCATCGGCACGCCCGACGAGAACAAACAACTCTTGGCTGCCCTGCAAGCCGCTCTCTCTTCATCGAAAGTCACGACATGACATCCCAAACAGCACCACGTACTGCTGAAGTCAGCCGCAACACGGCCGAGACCCAAATTACCGTCAAGATCAACCTCGACGGCACGGGCCAATCCAAGCTCTCAACTGGCATTGGTTTTTTTGACCACATGCTCGACCAAATCGCGCGTCATGGCTTGATTGACCTCGACATCCAAGCCAAGGGCGATTTGCACATCGATGGCCACCACACGGTGGAAGACGTGGGCATCACCTTGGGTCAAGCGTTTGCCAAAGCCGTGGGCGACAAAAAAGGCATTCGCCGCTACGGCCACGCCTATGTGCCACTCGACGAAGCACTCAGCCGCGTGGTGGTGGACTTCTCGGGTCGCCCCGGCCTCATCATGCATGTGCCGTTTAAGAGCGGCATGATTGGCGAGTTCGACAGCCAGCTGGCGTTTGAGTTTTTCCAAGGCTTTGTGAACCACGCCTTCGTGACCTTGCACATCGACAACTTGCGCGGCGAAAACGCGCATCACCAAGCCGAGACCGTTTTCAAAGCCTTTGCTCGGGCCTTGCGTGCGGCACTCGAACTTGACCCCCGCTCAGCCGGCATGATTCCATCCACCAAGGGAAGCCTGTGATCCCTCGCGCGTATGAATAACAAAGTCGCTGTCGTTGATTACGGCATGGGCAACCTGCGCTCGGTGGCGCAGGCGGTCATCCACGCTGCTTCCTTGGTTGATCACGCTGAAGTGGTGGTCACCTCTGACCCGCAGGTGGTGCGTGACGCACACCGCGTGGTCTTACCCGGCCAAGGGGCGATGCCTGACTGCATGCGCGAGTTGCGCGAGTCCGGCATGTTGGACGCGGTGATGGACGCGGCCCATAAAAAGCCCTTGTTTGGTGTGTGCGTGGGCATGCAAATGATGCTGGACCATAGCGCTGAGGGCGACACGCCCGGCTTAGGCCTGATTCCTGGCGAGGTGGTGAAGTTTGATTTGGCGGGTCGCACACAACCTGATGGCAGCCGCTTCAAAGTGCCGCAAATGGGCTGGAACCAAGTGCAGCCCACACGTCCCCACTTCATGTGGACCGATGTGCCCTCAGAGAATGGGGGCAGCTACTTCTATTTCGTCCACAGTTTCTACGCCCGCCCTGCGAACCCAGAGCACAGCGCGGCCCAAACCGACTACGGCGGCCTTTTTACATGCGCTGTGGCGCGCGACAACATTTTTGCGACACAATTTCACCCGGAAAAAAGCGCGGCGCATGGCTTGGCCCTGTACCGCAACTTTCTGCACTGGAACCCTTGAACTTTTAACGCCATCATGTATTTAATACCCGCCATCGACCTCAAAGACGGACATTGCGTGCGCCTCAAACAAGGTGACATGGAGCAATCCACCACCTTCGGTGAAGACCCAGCGCAAATGGCGCTCAATTGGGTGGCCAAAGGCGCACGTCGCCTGCATTTGGTGGACTTGAACGGCGCTTTCGCCGGTACGCCACAAAACAAAGCAGCCATCAAAGCCATTTTGAAAGCCGTGGGCCACGACATTCCCGTGCAGTTGGGTGGCGGCATTCGCGATCTCGACACGATTGAAAAATACATCGACGCAGGCTTGCGCTACGTCATCATTGGCACCGCTGCCGTGAAGAACCCCGGCTTCTTGCGCGATGCGTGTAGCGCCTTTGGCGGCCACATCATCGTCGGGCTCGATGCCAAAGATGGCAAAGTGGCCACCGACGGTTGGAGCAAGCTCACGGGCCACGAAGTGGCGGACCTCGGCAAAAAGTTTGAAGACTATGGCGTGGAGTCCATCATCTACACCGACATCGGTCGCGATGGCATGCTCAGTGGCATCAACATCGAAGCCACGGTCAAATTGGCACAAGCCGTGTCTATCCCGATCATCGCTTCTGGCGGTTTGTCCAACATGGCGGACATCGAACAGTTGTGCGCCGTGGAAGATGAGGGCGTGGAAGGTGTGATCTGCGGTCGCGCCATTTACAGCGGCGATTTGGACTTTGAAAAAGCCCAAGCCCGCGCCGACCAACTCAATGGCTGATGCCAAAGCCGCCGTTAGCACGGCGTGCGGTGAGTCTTATCAAGGGCTCGACTGCCAGCGCTTGACCTTGCCTTGCGGCGACACCGTGCTGGTGGCCCTGCAAGGTGCGCATGTGATGTCTTGGGTCAGCCAAGGCCGCGAGCGTTTATTCTTAAGCCCCGATAACCTGTGGGATGGCAAATCCGCCATCCGTGGTGGTGTGCCGGTGTGCTTCCCCCAGTTCAACCAACGCGGTACGTTGCCCAAGCATGGTTTTGCCCGCAACATGAACTGGACAGTGGGTGAGGCAATGGCCAGCGGTGATGCCGCCCACATCGACCTCACCCTCAGCACCAACCCTGACACACTCGCCATTTGGCAACAAGCCTTTGTGGCTGTGGTGCGCGTGGCGCTTGCGCCCGGCCAGCTGGCCATCACGCTGACCGTCAACAACACCGAAGCGCAAAATGAATTGCACTTCACCGGCGCACTGCACACCTACCTAGCGGTGGACGACATCGACCTGACCGAGTTGCGTGGCCTAGGTGGCCGCCCTGAGTGGGACGCTGTGATCGACGTGCACGGCGTGGCCGATGAGGTGCTGTACTTTGATGGCGAGTTTGACCGTGTGTACTCATGGGGTGAAAGCGCCTCGGCTAAACCGCTGCACCTGCAAGACGGCACAGGCACGCTGCAAATTGAACAAAGCCCCTCATGGGCCAACTCAGTGGTGTGGAACCCGGGCGAGGGCAAGTGCGCCGCACTGGCCGACATGCCCGCCCACGGCTTTGCGCGCATGTTGTGCGTGGAAGCCGCGCAGGTGTTTGACCCCATATCGATTCCCGCTGGTGGCCAATGGGTTGGCTGGCAGCGTTTGACCGTTTCTTGAAGAACTC